>JBATSO010000055.1:0-47514 GCA_049293335.1 Saccharimonadales bacterium (SeqCode) | reverse complement strand
GTCTGTATTCTATAGGGTAAGAAGTAGTGTAAGTTGGGCTGTGCTGCTGTGGCGCCAAAGCAGTGTTTACCTCCCCGAGAGGTATCAGCACCAAAATCTCCCGCTTAGGTATCTTCGAGCAAAAAATAACATCGTGGCAACAAGTTGTATCTCCTCTGAGATAGGGCGAAGCAGTCGCTTGATGTTTTATGAAAACCACTATTAAATAATCTTAATCCTGAAGGAGTGCGCACGCGTATGCCCAAAACGACTAGTTCTAGCAAGACAACTCGCGTCTACTTTACCGACAACCAAGACAATGGTCTTGCGTTGCCGAATCTTGTAGACCACCAAAATAAATCATTTCAGTGGTTAATCGACGAAGGGCTTGGGGAGCTCCTGGCCGAAATCAGTCCCGTCGACGATTACACGGGCACCAAGCTAACACTGGTGTTCAAGCAGTACCACTTTGAGGCTCCAAAGCTTACCGAGGCAGAAGCGCGCGAAAACAATGTTAGCTACGAAGCGCCCCTAAAGGCAACCATTGAGCTGACCAACAAAGTTACGGGCGAAGTCAAAGAACAAGAAATTTACCTTGGTGACTACCCATGGATGACGACCCGCGGTACGTTCATTATTAACGGTGCAGAACGCGTGGTTGTGAGCCAGTTGATTCGATCGGCTGGTGTTTTTTATACAGCCGAATTACACGGTACCAAAAACTTGTACAGCGCCAAGGTCATTCCTGGCCGTGGTGCATGGCTAGAGTTCGAGACAGCAGCCAACGGCGCCCTGCATGTTAAGATTGACCGCAAGCGAAAAATCCCTATTACTACACTACTGCGCGCACTCGGTATGACCGAAGCCAGCATGAAAGAAGCTTTTAAGCACGTCGACCAAGCGAAGAATAGCTTCCTAGAAGCCACGCTCGACAAAGACCCAAGCAAGGGTCATGCCGAAGCTTTGATCGAAGTCTACCGCCGCCTGCGACCTGGCGATCTCGCTACGGTCGACAACGCCCGCAGCTTGCTCGAAAACATGTTCTACAACTTTAAACGCTTCGATTTTAGCCGCGTTGGCCGCTATAAAATCAACAAGCGCTTGAATCTTGATGTGCCAAACACGGCCGAAAACCGCATTATGCGTCTGGAAGACCTTGTGGCTATTATTGCAGAGCTGATTCGCATGAATGTTACCCAAGAGCCTGGTGATGATATCGACTCACTGAGCAACCGCCGTATTAAGATGGTTGGCGAGCTGGTACAGCGTCAGTTCCGTATTGGTTTGCTGCGCATGGTTCGAAACACTCAAGACCGCATGAGCATGAGCGAAATCGAAACAGTGCAACCTGGGCAGCTTATTAACGCCCGACCAGTGGTTGCTGCTGTGCGCGAGTTTTTTGCCAGTTCACAGTTGAGCCAGTTCATGGACCAAATTAACCCGCTCAGTGAACTCGCTCACAAACGACGCTTGAGTTCAATGGGCCCTGGCGGACTTAGCCGCGAACGTGCTGGTTTTGAAGTGCGCGACGCTCATGCGACCCACTACGGCCGTATTTGTGCGGTCGAAACGCCTGAAGGCGCCAACGTGGGCCTTGTTTTGAACCTGGCTAACTTTGCGCATATTAACGATTACGGTTTTATCGAAACCCCTTACCGCAAGGTGGTTGACGGCAAAGTGACCGACGAAATTGTCTACCTAGACGCTGCCGACGAAGAGCATGCTGTGATTGCCGGCGCAGGTGTGCCAACCGACAAAAACGGTCGTTTTGTGCAAGAACATGTCAGTGCGCGTGACGGTCTAAAATCTGCTACTGTGGACCGCGAAGACATCACTCATGTTGACGCCGCCCAGAACCAGATTATTGGCTCTAGCGCTGGCTTGATTCCGTTCATCGAGAAAAACTATGTGTACCGCGCGCTTATGGGTAGTAACCAGCAGCGTCAGGCCGTACCACTTATTAAGCCCGAAAGCCCAATTGTGGGTACGGGCGTAGAAAGTGCGGCCGCACAGAACACTGGCCAGTTGATTGTGGCCGAAGCCGACGGTGAAGTCTTGAAAGCCAATGCCGAGCAAGTGGTTGTGAAGTACAAAGATGGCAACGTAACCTACGAACCACAACACTTTGTACGTAGTAACGAAGGTACCAGCATTAACCAGCTCGTTGTGGTAAACACGGGCGACAAGGTAAAAGCTGGCGACCCAATTATTGAAGGCATGAGCGTCCAGGGCGGCGAAATTGCCCTCGGTAAAGACCTGATGGTCGCTTTTATGCCATGGGCAGGTTACAACTTTGAAGACGCTATCATCATCAGCCGCAAACTCGTCGAAGACGACACGCTAACGAGCATTCACATCGTGGACTACATGATTGAAGTTCGCGAAACCAAGCTGGGTCCAGAAATTGTCACCCGAGACATTCCAAACGTGTCAGAAGACGCGTTGCGTCACCTTGACGATGACGGTATTGTGCGCATTGGTGCCGAGGTTCATCCTGGCGATATCCTCGTTGGAAAAATCACGCCAAAGGGCGAACAAGAACTAAGCAGCGAAGAGCGCCTGCTGCGCGCAATCTTCGGTGAAAAAGCCAAAGAAGTTCGTGACACCTCACAGCGCATGAGTAACGGCAAACACGGCAAAGTGGTGGGTGTTAAAATCTTTAGCCGCGAAACAGGCCATGAGCTGAAAGCTGGTGTGCTCATGCAAATTCAGGTGTTTGTTGCCCAAATGCGCAAGATTAGCGTCGGCGACAAACTCGGTGGTCGCCACGGCAACAAGGGCGTGATTGCCCGCATACTACCTATTGAAGACATGCCATTTATGGAAGATGGTACACCTGTTGACATCGTGTTAAACCCACTCGGCGTGCCAAGTCGTATGAACATTGGTCAGCTATTTGAAACGCACCTTGGTATGGCTGCTCGTGCCCTCGGCATGAAGGTCGCTAGCCCAAGCTTTAACGGCGTCCCAATGGCGAAGATCCAGGAACTCCTAAAAGAAGCTGGCTTCCCTGAAGACGGCAAGCAACAACTGTACGATGGCCGTACCGGTGGCTCGTTCAAAGAACGCACCACCGTCGGTAGCATGTACATGATTAAGCTCAACCACATGGTAGCCGATAAAATCCACGCCCGCTCAACGGGACCGTACACCATGGTTACCCAACAGCCACTGGGTGGTAAAGCCCAAAATGGTGGTCAGCGCTTTGGGGAAATGGAAGTCTGGGCGCTCGAAGCTTACGGCGCCGCTAACACCCTGCAAGAAATGCTGACCATCAAGTCCGACGACGTCTACGGACGTTCCAAGGCCTACGAAAGCATCATTAAAAAGACCGAAATTGTGGGGCCAAAGGTACCAGAAAGCTTCAACGTGCTCGTGAAGGAGCTGCAAGGTCTCGGCCTCAAAGTCGACCTGGTTGCTTCAGACCACATAATTGACGCCGAAGCAGTGCTAGCTACCAACATACACGAAGAAGCCACCCACCCATCTGTTATTGAAGCCCCAACCTCGGCTATTTCTGATGTCGATGTTACCGACGAAGAGGCTGCCAGCGAAGGTTTTGAACTACAAGACAGCGAGGGCATGCCGCTCAGTAGTGATTTTGAAGAGGAAGACGCTGTCTTTGCCATTGCAGACGATACAGAGGGAGACACTGGCATAACAGACACCGAAGAAGGGAAGGAGGCTTAACCCATGCGACGCTATTCATACGGAACAAATATTGCCGATTTTGACGCAGTGCGCCTCGCAGTAGCCAGCGCCAAAGACATTGAAGACTGGAGCAACGGCGAAGTCTTAAAGCCAGAAACCATTAACTACCGAACCCAAAAGCCAGAACGCGACGGCTTGTTCTGCGAACGAATTTTTGGCCCCGTTAAAGACATTAACCCGCACGATGCCAAATACAAGGGCGTTCGTAGCCGCGAAGCTGCCGTTGATAAAAACGGCGAGCTGGTGACTCGCAGCATAGTGCGCCGCGAACGCATGGGCCACATTACGCTGGCCGTACCAGTTGCGCACATTTGGTTCCTGCGCGGCACGCCAAGTGCCGTTGGCTTGCTACTTGGCATGACAGTCAAGAGCCTCGAGCGCGTGGCTTACTTTGCAAGCTACATTGTGAAGAGTGCCAACACCGCACTGCGCGACCAATACCGTGCCGATAAAGAAGCCGAATGGCAAGCTGCACAGCAGGCCATTAAGCTCCGCTACGAAAAAGAAGCTGAAGCCGAAGGCGCCAATGTGAAAGCTCTGGCCGAAGCTCAAACCAAAGAACTCGAAGCACTCGACAAAGACTGGGAACTGCTAAAGACCCAGCTTGATAGCTTAGTCAAACTGAGCCTCATGAACGAAACCGACTACCGCAACCTGCCAAGCGAACTGCGCAGCATGATTACGGTTGGCATGGGCGGTGCTGCACTGCGCGACCTACTGCAAGAAATTGATCTTGGTCAGTTGATTGCCGACCTCACTCAAGAAGCCGAAGAAGCCAAGGGTCAGCGCAAGAAGAAGCTTATGAAGCGACTGCGCCTGCTGGAAAGCATGGAGCGGGCGGGCATTAAGCCAGAAAGCATGTGTCTCAGCGTTTTGCCGGTGATTCCACCAGACCTACGTCCTATGGTGCAGCTCACGGGTGGCCGTTTTGCCACCAGCGACTTGAACGACCTCTACCGCCGCGTCATTAACCGCAATAACCGTTTGAAAAAACTAATGGAACTAAATGCTCCAGAGGTCATTCGGCGCAATGAGCAGCGCATGTTGCAAGAAGCAGTCGATGCTTTGATCGACAACAACAACGCTCGCAGTGGCCGTGCTGTGGCCGCAACTGGCCAACGCCGCCGCCTAAAGAGCCTCAGCGACATGCTGAAGGGCAAGCAGGGTCGTTTCCGACAGAACTTGCTCGGTAAGCGTGTTGACTACTCTGGTCGTTCGGTCATTGTGGCTGGTCCAGAACTTAAGATCAACCAGTGTGGTCTGCCAAAAATGATGGCACTTGAACTGTTTAAGCCATTTGTAATTGGCGAACTCATTTTCCGCGAACAAGCCCACAACATTCGTAGCGCCACTCGCATGATTGAAACAGGCGAAACCGAGGTGTGGGATGCGCTTGATGAAGTAATTAAGGGCAAATACGTTCTTTTGAACCGTGCGCCATCACTCCACCGTTTGAGTATTCAGGCCTTCCAGCCAACCCTTATCGAGGGTCGTGCTATTCAGTTGCACCCACTGGTATGTAAGGGTTTTAACGCCGACTTCGATGGTGACCAAATGGCCGTGCACTTGCCGCTAAGCGACGCCGCTCAGGCCGAAGCCCGCGACATTATGTCTGCCAACCGCAACTTGCTTAAGCCTGCCGATGGTTCACCAATTTTGCACATTGAACAAGACATTGTGCTCGGTTGCTACTACCTAACGTACGAACGTCCAGGTGTCGCCCCAGATGCTCGAGCCTACTCTAGTCTTAACGAAGCCTCAATGGCTTTCGACGCAGGTGTCATTAAACTGCAAACTCGTATTAAGGTAGCGTTCCGCGGTGAAGTACGCGAAACCACCCTTGGCCGCGTGTACTTTAACGAAATCTTCCCCGAAGACTTCGCGTACCAAGACGAAGCAATGACCAAAAAGCGCCTGCAAAAGGTTATGGCCGCTGTCTACAAACAGTACGGACAAGAAAAAACTGCCGAAATTGCCGACAACCTAAAAGACCTCGGCTTCCGCTACGCCACCATGTCGGGTCTAAGCATGGGCATGGGCGACTTTGAACCTATCGAAGGCCTCGAAGGGGTTATTCAGGAAGGTGAAGGCCGCAGTGCAGGCATTAGCGACCAGTACGATCAAGGCTTCATTACCGACGACGAACGTCACCGCTTGACGGTCGAAAACTGGACTAAGATCGACACGCGCGTTCAAAACATGCTGTCTGAACAAATGAAGGACCAAGATGGTTCCATGGCTATTGCCATTACCTCTGGTGCCCGCGGTAACATTAGCCAAATGAAAATGTCTGTTGGTATGCTGGGCGTGTTCCAGGACGCAACGGGCAACATTATTGAGCTACCCGTCAAGTCTGGTTACATGCAAGGTCTTAACCCGCTTGAATACTTTACTGGTACTCGTGGTACCCGTAAGGCTGTGATTGACATTGCCCTTAAGACGGCCGATGCTGGGTACCTAACCCGCCGCTTGGTAGACGTTTCTCAAGACGTCTTTACCATTGACGACGAGGTTGACTCCAGCGATCCAGGCTTTAAGTTGCTCCGTGCCGATGCTGCCGCAATTGGCGTTACCTACGCCTCACGTCTCGAGGGCCGCTATGCTGCCGAAGACGTAAAGGGCTACATTAAAGACGGCGAACTGTTTTCGAAAGAAACAGCCGAGGCTATCGATGCCGACGAAAAGCTCGACGGTGTCAAGATCCGCAGCGCCCTCAGTGCCACATCGGTTCACGGCGTGCCGCAAAAGAGCTATGGTCTTGACCCTGCAACGGGCCACCTGGTAACCAGCCATAACCCAATTGGTGTGATTGCTGCACAGTCTATTGGCGAGCCAGGCACACAGTTGTCGCTCGACAGTAAGCACCGTTCTGGTGCGGCTGTAGCCGACGACACCGCCCAAGGTTTGAGTCGTATTGAAGAACTTTTCGAAGCTCGCTCACCGAAGGGTCAGGCCTACCTGTCAGACATTGCGGGCACCATCAACGCCTGGGAAGAAGGCGACCACTACATTGTGCAAGTGACTGCTGCCGAAAACGAAAAGGTAGAACTACAGCTTGGTAGCCGAACGGCTAAAATTGCCACCGGCACTGAAGTTGCAATTGGCGATGTTGTTGCCAGCGAAGAAGGTGGTGCAGAACCCCTCGTGACGCCAATGGCAGGCAAGGCCGAGGTTACCAATACTTCTGTCATCATTACACCAACCGCCAAGAGCGTTATGCGCTACGAAATTCCTGGCTTTAAGCAATTGCAGGTCAAGGACGGCGATGTTGTGGTGGCTGGTCAGCGCCTTACCAACGGTTCAATCAACCTACAAGACCTGGTCCAGCTCCAGGGTGTAGAGGCTACGCAGCGCTATATAATGAACGAAATTCTCGGCATTTTTGCCGGGCAGGGTCAAAACATTTCCGATAAGCACCTTGAAATCATTGTGCGTCAAATGTTTAGCCGCGTTCAGGTAGAAGACGCTGGCGATACCGAGTTCGTAACAGGCGATGTCGTCAGCAAGCTCGCTGTAGTCGAGGCCAATGATGCCCTGACCGCAGAAGGTAAGCAACCTGCGAAGGTCAACCAGTTGCTACTGGGTATTACCAAGGCAAGCTTGAGCACCGATAGCTTCCTGAGCGCCGCCAGCTTCCAGGACACCACGCGTGTACTGATTGGCGCCGCAACCAGCGGACGCATCGACAGGCTCTTCGGTCTAAAAGAAAACGTTATCTTGGGCCGCAAAATTCCTGTAGGTACAGGGTACGGTGCGAGTAACGCGCTTGACGAAGGTGACGAACCAGTCGTTGCCCAGGAGTACCACAACGACCAAATTTTTCGCGCCGAAGGGTAGGAAAGTAAGGAAGGCTCTTGTGCCTCTCGGCACTTCGGAATAGTCCGAAGTGCCACACCCTTACCTTAAAGCTTCACCACGTTCGGTTTGCTTTGCTCCTCGAATGAAGTGAAACTACATCTGGAAAACCGCCATCCCAGATGAAAACACCCCGCTGCTAGGTCGGGGTGTTTTGGTTGAAATGCATATTATTTGCCAAAGAGTCGCTGCCGTACCACGCGCCAGGGCTGACGGGGAAGCTCGCCTGTTTTAAGCACCTCCCGAGTTTTTCGGTAAAAGGAGGGCTTCTTAGGAGTGTCTGAAGCCGGTCGTGGCTCAGGTCCGAACAGCCGTTTCAGTGCGACTTTCAGAGGCTGTCGATGAGGCGGCTTATTGGCCACTGCTTCGTGAGTTTTATTTGAAAGGGCAGTAGCCTGCGAAGATTCAGTATCGAACAGGCGCTGTAGTTGCTCAAAGCTGACCCGTAACTGAGTGCTGTTTGTCGGCAGTATATCTCGTATTGCTGGTAGGAGCGTTTGGCTGGCGCGTTGCATTCGGTCGAGGTTGTAGCGCCCAAACGTTCGCTTAAAGTTGGTTACGAATCGTAGTTCGTGAGGATTTTTTAAGACCTCTCGGCGAATCAAAGTATTGGTTGCGTCATCTGACGACAAAGAATATATAAAATTTAGCAGTTCGGGCGCGGCAAGGGCAAGGGTATGGGTAGGCATATGTGACAAACGGGAAAGTTGGGGTGCGATATAGCGTTGCAACAAAGGCAGTTCTTGTTGCTGTACTTGTGAAGGTTGGTTGAGGTCGCCGAGAACTTGGGCAATGCCCCTACTTGCATCATAGGCGCTCACCTCTGTAACTTCTGGCTTTTTGCGCCCGAACCCGAAGAGTTTTTTAAAGAATTTCTGAACGCCTCGAACTACTTTCGTAGCAATTCCCAAGATTCCTCTTGGCGGTGGTGGGGCTGGCGGCATAGCTGTTTCAACGCGTTCATCTCGTGCAAGCAAGATTGCCGCCCCAACTTTTCGTGCAACTGTATTGACCTCTTGTACAAACTGTTCGCGGGGGCTTTCGAAAGTGGCTAAAAACTCTACTTCGTCTTGAACGGAAGCTAACTTTTCGTGGGCTTGGGCTTGTGCTTCTGGTAGTTTTTGTAACACAGTTCGTACCACTCGTTCATCGAGTCGCCTCCTGAGCGGAGGAATGTGGCGAGTCAATGTATCTGCCGTCTTTAAGCCTGGCACAAACGGCGCGGCAAATTTCTTAATGTCTTGGACATGGGGTGTAATTGATTCGGTAGTAGGTGGTTGTGTTGCCAGGGTCTCTATGACTGGCATGTAGGGTAGAATCTTTTGCATACCAGAAAACACAGTGCTGTAAGGGTAGGGTAAGATGCAGGTGTCGTTGGCTGCTCGACCGAGCCTTTGAATGGCGTCGGTACTTATATCGAAGATTCTTTCTGACTGGGACGGTGCACTATGTGAATGTACGGGCGGCGTTTCTGGGGCGGCTTGAACAATCCCACGCTGTTCTATGAGGCTTATTTTCATATAGTCTCCTTTTAGGTTAACTTCTTCTCATGCTCAGCAGTTACCTGGCTAGCAAGTACTTCAAATGGTTTCGTCATTTGTTCGACCCACTCCTCTAGCTCCTTTAAAGCCTGAGGATTGAGCTCGTACAGTCGTTGTTGGGCAACCTTGTGCATTTGCAATATGTCCGCATCGAGCAGCACTTTGAGGTGCTGAGAAATAGCCGAAGGGCTAACATTAAAGTTTTCAGCAATCACCGAAGCAGCAACTTTATTGCCTTCGGCAAGCAACTCAACAATTTGTCGGCGGATGGGGGTGGCCAGTACATTAAATATGTCCATGCAGCCATAATAAACCGAACGCTTAATTAAGTCAATACTTAAATTCATCTATACGGTCAATCCATGAACATCGCAATGACCTCAACACTTATAACTTTATATCATTTGTGGGAGCGCTATAAAATTACGGCATTCTTAATTGATCTGACGCGAGGGCGCTGGCCCGCCAGCCGATGTGAAATTCGAAAATAAATTGTGCGTAGCAGTGAAACCACAACATAGGAAGGCACTCTACATCACCCGCCCGACGCGCAACCACACATCAACAACAAACATGTAAATCATTTCCGCTATAGCGTCAAAAATTTACATGCCTTAAGGGGATCGGGTTGGTGACTGTGGGTGTTTAGAGTGTTTGGCTGGGTTTAGGATTTGGGGGTTGCTGGGGCTATCGGCCGATGCCGCGGTAGTGGATTCCGGCTTTTTCTAGGGCGGCTTTGTCGAGAATATTGCGGCCGTCAAGTACGTAGCGAATATGATGTTTTTTAAGCAGCTTAACCGTTAATTCTTGCTGGAACTGTTTGTGTGCAGTTGCAATAAATATTGCATCGGCACCCTTGAGAGCGCTGGCAAGCGATGAAGACACGTGCGTGTTATGTGCAAAATTTTTAGGTAAAACATATGGGTCATAGGCAGTAACCGAGGCGGCGTAGCGCTCGAGAACATAAGCGGTTTCGATAGCGGGCGAGCGGCGTATGTCGCTAATATCGGGCTTGTAGGTTAACCCAAGCAGGGCTACGCGCATGTCTTTGAGTTTTTCGCCGTTTTTACTCACCATGGTTCTTAGGCGATGCACGGCGTATTGCGGCATTTTGTCGTTTAGCTCGGCAGCATCATCTAAAAAGCGGGTGTCGATGCCGCTGGCACGGGCCCGTTTAATAACGTAGTGGATATCCTCGGGTATACAGTGGCCGCCTGGGCCAATACCAGGCTGGGCCAGCTTAAGGCCAAATTGGTCAACTTTAGACTGTAAGCCTTCGAGCACGCGCTCGATATCCATGTCTAGTCCGTCGCAGATAATGGCCGCACTGTTGGCCAGGGCAATCATAACGTTGCGTTGGGTGTTTTCCCACGATTTTACGAACTCGGCTTCCTCGGTTGAGCCGAGTGGTATAATCTTGGCGTCTATAATGCTACTGTAAAACGCTGCCGCTTTTTCGGTGCATTTTGGCGTAATACCACCCACTACACGGTTTAAGTTACCTACAAAATATTTTTCGTTACCTGGGTCAATGCGCTCGGGGCAATGGGCCAAGTAAAAATCTTTGCCTACAACCATGCCAGAAGCCTTTTGTAAAATCGGCAGTACAATGTCGCGAGTAACCCCAGGGCTTACCGTACTCTCAAGTATAACAAGCTGCCCTTTTTGAAGGTGTTCGGCAATTTGTTTGGCGGCATTTTTTACAAAACTAAAGTCGGGGATGTTGTGTTCGGTTGGGGTTGGCACGCAAATAACAACGGTTGAAACCTGCTTTAGTATCTTAAAGTCAGACGTGGCGGCCAAAAATTTTTTAGATGTTTTTTTAAGAGCTTTTTCAAAACGGGGGTCATTGGCGTAAGGTGAGGTACGGGCGTTGACGAGCTCTATAAGAGGCTGACTAATTTCTAGTCCCGTAACGCTATATCCTTTTTGCGCTGCCTGAACGGCAAGCGGCAGGCCAACGTAGCCTAGACCAATAACTGCGAGAGATCGCTGACTTTGTTTTGCAACCATAGAACCTCCGAATTTCTGTAGAACAGTGTAGCACAGGTAGAGGCGTAACTTTTATTTGAGAATAAAGAATGAATCTCTCATTTCTGTCATCCTGAACTAGCCGCGCCCCGTCCTTCGGGGTTTCAGCATCCCTTCTATCTCCCGCACTGAACTCCATTCCGCCACCACATCCCGTACCCACCACTATCCTCTCTCCTGTCATCCTGAGCTCGACTCAGGATCCCTTCCACCTCCTGCACTCAACTCTAACCCAACAACGTTCCTTCTCCTTTCTGTTTCGCCCCCACAGTCCACCCAAGACCTTTTGCCGCCAAAAGGCCTTGGAACCAAAACCAGGCCAGAACTCCACCATCTCGGTACTCTGTTGTTCACTTTTACAACCGACGTGACAACTCGTTCAGCTTGGAGGACTACGAGTACTCCAAGCTTCTCTCAAACAAGTCACGCCGCCTTACGGAAGTTGTAAAACCCGACAACAGAGTAGCCGGGTGTTTCCGTATGGCCGTCTAAAGCTATGTGGCTAAAAGCGACCATCAACTATGAGCGGCCTACGGCCGCATTCTTGACTCATGACTCATGTCTCATGTCTCATGTCTCTCGACTCTACATATCCGTCATCCTAAGTGATAGTCGAAGGATTTTCTATTCATTCAGAAGCTAAAGACTACAATACATTCATTCTCTTACTACTCTTGTTTATATGAAGCATGTGAAAGATGTGAAAGGTTAGACCTCGCACAAACACTATCGTACCTATAACACCTTAGAAACTAAAGAAAATGATGTGCGAGGTCTAACCTTTCACATCAATAGGCGTTAAGCTGTTGCCTTAATTTCCCTAAAAACAGATTGCATATAGGGTCACTCATCTGTTAAAATACACAGGTAATATCAAATTCGAGCTGGTGGGTTGCTACAACGCAACTCATCTTGGCGGTAGAGGAGATAGTTTTGACTAGTGTATACCACAGGTCAAACACTCTCTTCGGCGAATATAAATGAGGTGAAACCCCTCAGAAAGGGCATTCATGCCAACAATTAACCAGTTGGTACGCAAGCCACGTGTGCGCGTGACTCATAAAAGCAAGTCACCAGCACTGATGCGCGTTACCAACAACTTAAAAACCAAGCACTACGAAAAAGCAGCGCCATTTAAGCGCGGCGTATGTGTGAAGGTTACAACCAAAACACCAAAGAAACCAAACTCTGCCCTTCGTAAGGTTGCCCGTGTACGCCTGGGTAACGGCTACGAAGTGTGGGCATACATTGGCGGTGAGGGTCACAACTTGCAAGAGCACGCCGTGGTAATGATCCGCGGTGGACGTGTAAAGGACCTTCCAGGTGTGCGCTATCACATTGTGCGCGGCGCACTTGACCTTCAGGGTGTACAAAACCGCAAGCAGGGTCGCAGTAAGTACGGCGCCAAGAAGGAGAGCAAGTAATGAACCGTTACGTATTTATCCTGATTGGTTTAGCGATAGTGTTTATCGCTGCATTTACTCTAGAAAATGCATTTGCAAGAATCTTGTTAATTATAATCGGGGTAGCTATTATTTCTGAGTCTGCAAATATTGCGAAGAAGATAGCGGATAGGAGCAATAAGTAATGCCACGAAAAGTAACAGCCTCATTAGTTCGAGATATCCCCGCTGACCGTGTGTACAATAGCGTACCGGTGCAGCGACTGATTAACCGCGTTATGCGCGATGGCAAAAAGCAGGTTGCCGAGCGACTTGTGTACGAAGGCATGCAAAAAGCTGCTGACAAGCTGAAGGTAGAAAACCCACTCGAAGTGTTCGAGCAAGCCATGAGCAACGTGCGACCGGCTGTCGAAACTCGTTCACGCCGTGTTGGTGGTGCTAACTACCAGATTCCTTTCGAAGTAAAAGGTCAGCGCCAGAACCACCTAACCACCATGTGGTTTGTGGCCGCTTGCCGCGCCCGCAAAGGCATTAGTATGGCCGACCGCATTGCAGCCGAGCTGATGGATGCCTACAACAACCAAGGTGCAGCCGTGAAGAAACGTGAAGACACGCACCGCATGGCCGAAGCTAACCGCGCGTTTGCGCATTTTGCCAGGGGCTAGCCTCGATTAGAGTTAAGAGATATGAGATAAGAGTTAAGAATGAGTATCCATACATTTAGAGATCTTATTGCTTGGCAAAAATCACATGCCTTGACTCTCAAAATCTACGCCTCTACTAAAGCTTTTCCTAAAGACGAAGTTTTCGGCTTGACAAACCAAATTCGCAGAGCTTCTGTGTCAGTTGTCTCGAACATTGCTGAAGTGTTTGGCCGACGGACAACTGCCGATAGATTACACTTTTACGATATGGCTCGTGCATCGCTACATGAAGTGCAGGCGCAGCTACTTATCGCAAGAGATGTCGGATATCTAAAAGAGGTAGACTTTCTAGACATTGAAACGCTGAGCGTAGAGTGTCACAAACTTTTAACAGGGCTGATAAATAAAACAAAGGTGGGTATTGGGACTCTTAACTCCTAACTCTTATCTCTTAACTCTCTTATGAGAGACGAAAGGAACTCAGTATGGCGCAAGCTAAAATACTAATGAAAGACATCCGCAACATGGGCATTATTGCTCATATTGACGCGGGTAAAACGACGACGACCGAAGGTATTCTGTATCGCACGGGTCTGAAGCACAAAATTGGCGCCGTGCACGAAGGTGGCACCACTACCGACTGGATGGAACAAGAACGCGAACGCGGTATTACCATTGTGTCTGCCGCTGTTACCTGTTTTTGGAAGGGTAAGCAAATTAACATTATCGATACCCCTGGGCACATCGACTTTACCGCAGAGGTCGAACGATCACTGCGCGTACTCGACGGTGCCTGCGTGGTGTTCGACGGCAAGATGGGCGTGGAAAGCCAGTCTGAAACTGTGTGGCGACAAGCCGACAAATACGGTGTGCCACGTATTTGCTTTATTAACAAAATCAACCAAACGGGCGGCGATTTTTACAAGTCGCTCGACAGTATTCACGCTCGTTTAAGCAAGCGTGCATTTCCAGTGCACCTGCCAATTGGGTTTGAACAAAGCATTAACGGTGTTGTCGACCTGGTGACCATGAAGTCGTACACCTACACCGAGTTCCACGACCACGAACTTGTCGAGGGCGAAGTGCCAGCCGACATGATGGATCAGGTTAAAAAGTACCGCAGCCTGCTCATCGAAAACGCTGTGGCCGAAGACGAAGCTATGCTCGAAAAATACTTTGAGGTTGGCGAGGAAGGCTTGTCGGTTGAAGATGTCAAACAGGCTATTCGCAGCGCTGTTTTGAGCGGCAAATTCTACGCGGTAACTGGCGGTGACGGTCGTGGCGTGATTGTCGAAAAGGTGCTCGACATGGTAAACGACTACCTGCCAGCACCAGATGACCGTAGCAGCGCCTGGGGCGTGCACCCTAAAACTGGCGATGAAATCGAACGCAAACACAGTGACACCGAGCCACTTTCTGGCCTGGCCTTCAAGATTACTAGTGACCCATTTGTAGGTAAACTAGCATATTACCGCGTGTATTCAGGTGTCTTAAAGGCTGGCTCCTATGTGCTCAATAGCTCAACGGGTGAAAAAGAGCGCGTGGGCCGTATTGTACGCATGCAGGCCGACAAGCGCGAAGACGTAACCGAAGTTGTCGCAGGCGACATTGCCGCCATAGTTGGCCTCAAGGGTACTACAACGGGTAACACCTTGTGTGACCCAGCTCACCCAATTCAGCTCGAAAACATTACCTTCCCAGACCCACCAGTGTCTATTGCTATCGAGCCAAAAACCAAGGCCGACCAAGAAAAAATGAGCCTAGCGCTTCAGCGTTTGGCCGAAGAAGACCCAACCTTCCGTGTGCGGGTCGATGATGAAACTGGTCAGACTATCATTAGCGGTATGGGTGAGTTGCATCTCGAAATCTTGGTTGACCGCATGAAGCGCGAATTTAGCGTCGAAGCCAACATTGGTCAGCCGCAGGTTGCCTACCGTGAAACCATTCGCAAAGACGCAGTTGAAGCCCAAGGTAAGTTTGTGCGCCAAAGTGGTGGCCGCGGTCAGTACGGTGACGTATGGCTTCGACTTAGCCAGAACGAACAAGGTAAGGGCTTTGAGTTCATTAACAGCATTAAGGGTGGTGTGGTACCAAGCGAATACATCCCAGCCGTGCGCAAGGGTATTGAAGAAGCCATGAACAACGGTGTGATTGCCGGCTACCCAGTGGTCGATGTAAAAGTCGAATTGTATGATGGTAGTTACCACGAAGTTGACTCGAACGAAATGGCCTTTAGTATTGCGGGTTCTATGGGCTTCCAGGAAGGCTTCAAAAAGGCCGGTCCTGTGCTGCTCGAGCCGGTCATGAAAGTCGTTGTCGTGACTCCAGAGGAATTCATGGGCGACGTGATTGGCGACCTAAACAGCAAGCGCGGTCGAATAGAGTCTATGGAAGACCTTTCGAGCGGTATTAAGGAAATAACGGCCTTTGTACCACTGGGTGAAATGTTTGGATACACCACGAACCTACGCAGTATGAGCCAAGGCCGGGCGAGTTCCAGTATGGAACTTGACCACTACGCCGATGTGCCAAACAACGTGGCCGAAGCCATCATCGCCAAAAACAGCAAGTGACATGCATCGTAGATGCATGTCATCCCGAGCGACCAAAGCGAGTCGAGGGATCCCATCTGCTTGCCACAGACCGATGCATGTCATCCCGAGCGACCAAAGCGAGTCGAGGGATCCCGTCACGCAGAGGATAATAACTGTCATTGGCGGAACGGAAGTGCTCTGTAAAGGTAAAGTTGGTTTTCGCGAGCGAGCATCAATACTTGCACAAGCAACTGAACCAGGCGAAATATTATCTGATCATGAGATACGCATCGGAGCGTTTAATACGATCGCAGGTGGGAGCATCGAAGGAGAGCTCTAAACCATACAATGTGTTCGCTCACTTGACAAGAGAGTACCTACAGGGGTACACTCTTTAACATCTGTAAGATTACAAAAGAAGATAGGAGATAGACGATGCTACATCTTGGCGAACAACAGCGGACTGTCGATAGTCAGAAACTAGGCATGTTCAAGGATATGTACTCACAGCATGGCACCCAGGAAGTGCCGGGCATACTACGTGTGTGTGAGTTACTTACACCAGGTGAGAAAGTTGTATATGTTAATGAGGGTGAGCTCGTCTTCGCAGGATTGATTTACGCAAGAGGTCACGACTACCTCCCGGTGTCAATAAACCTTGAAAGACGGCAACCTAGTGGCCCAGAGACTGCTACAGTATCCATCCCGTTAAGCCGCCATGTGACACATGGCGATCGCTGGGGCGTGGTGCTCATGGGAGGAGGGATGAACCGTCACTGGAAAGATATATGCAGGCTGGTACTAAAACCAAATAGTGTTGACGAGAGTGACCTTGCCGGTAAGTCACTCTCTGTCGGAGCTGCCAGTATAGAAAAGAGGCTGGCGATGACAACAGACCCTCTTACAAAGCGAGCTATGGAGTTAGTTCTCGACGCATAGGATGGTGTGTGCGATTTGAGGGGAGCGTAATTAGGCAGGACACCATGAAATCATATTACATCTACATTATGTCCAATCATCGCCGTACCGTTCTTTATGTTGGCATGACAAATGACCTAGAGAGGCGCTTAGATGAACACAAGCGCAGCGTCGTCAAAGGATTTACATCTCGCTATAACTGCACAGAGCTTGTCTATTTTGAAGAATGTTATGATGTTCTGGCCGCAATCGCTAGGGAAAAGCAACTGAAAAAATGGAGTAGAGCAAAGAAGGAAGCCCTCATTTCTTCGACGAATCCGAGATACGAGGATTTGTCTGAGAGGATCTGACGGGATCCCTCGGCTACGCTCGGGATGACAAGTCCAACTGACAGTTGCACTTGTCGCCTCATAACTTCGACTTGATTTCGCCCCAGCTAGTAGCGTACAATAACAGAGTATCTCGCGTGAGGGCGTTGCTGTAGTACGTGCAAATGGTGCAGCAATATGGACCGCGTGAACAACTATCAACTAATAAACTTATAGGAGTACTACCTTATATGGCAGGAACTTTTGACCGAACTAAACCACACGTTAACGTTGGTACTATGGGTCACGTTGACCACGGTAAAACAACACTAACCGCTGCAATTACTTCTACGTTAGCAAAGAAATTGCCAAGCGACACCAACAAGCCAGTTAAGTACGACGAAATCGACAACGCACCAGAAGAAAAGGCACGTGGTATAACCATTGCTACTTCTCACCAAGAGTACGAAAGCGAAAAGCGCCACTACGCACACGTCGACATGCCAGGCCACGCCGACTACGTCAAGAACATGATTACCGGTGCCGCTCAGGTTGACGGTGCTATTTTGGTGGTTTCTGCTGCCGATGGTCCTATGCCCCAAACTCGCGAACACGTTCTGCTCGCCCGCCAGGTGGGCGTACCGAAGATCTTGGTCTTCATGAACAAGATGGACCTCGCCGATGCCGACCTCGTCGAACTCGTAGAGGAAGAAATTCGCGACCTACTCGAAAAGAACGGCTTTGACCGCGACTGCCCAATTATTAAGGGTTCTGCAACCAAGGCTCTTGAAGGTTCTGCTAGCGACGAAGACGCTGTTATGGAACTCGTGAAAGCAATGGACGATTACCTACCAGAGCCAACTCGCGACCTCGACAAGCCATTCATTATGCCTATCGAAGACGTGTTCTCTATTAAGGGACGTGGTACGGTTGCAACAGGTCGTATTGAACAAGGTATTGTAAAAATCAACGATGAAGTTGAAATCGTTGGTATCCGCACTACGCAAAAAAGCGTGGTAACAGGTATCGAAGCCTTCAAGAAAAACCTTGACCAAGGTCAAGCTGGCGACAACGCTGGTGTCTTGCTGCGCGGTATTGAGCGCGACGACATCGAGCGCGGTCAGGTGCTTGCCAAGCCAGGTACTATTACACCTCACACCGAATTTGACGCCGAAGTCTACATTCTTAGCAAGGAAGAGGGTGGTCGACACACTCCTTTCTTCAAGGGCTACAAGCCTCAGTTCTACTTCCGCACAACGGACGTAACTGGTGAAGTTGAACTTCCAGCCGACAAAGAAATGGTTATGCCAGGCGACACCGTAACCTTCAAGGTTAAGTTGCTTGCGCCTATCGCCATGGAACAAGGTCTGCGCTTCGCTATCCGCGAAGGTGGCCGCACCGTTGGTGCTGGTGTTGTGACTGCTATTACCAAATAGCATACATGTGAAAGGGGTGGGCTTGCCCTCCCCGCTTCTTTAATAGAATAAATCTACTAAAGAAGTCCCCACCCCTAAAGGCTGCGCTATCACTTGCAATGTCTTTGGTTTAAGTGGTATATGTCCCGCTATACAGGCGGGGCATTTTATATTGCCGCGTTATCTGCGCTATACTAGTGCGATGAGTTCACAGGGTCGGAAAAGTTTTACAGATTATTACGCGCTGCTGGGTGTGCCGCCAACAGCTTCGTCGGGGGTGATTCGCACCGCGTACCTAAAGGCTGCAAAGTCTTCTCATCCCGACGCAGGTGGTTCGGCCGAGGCCATGCAAGCTCTTAATAAAGCATACGAAACATTGCGCAGCGACAAGTCTCGCCGGGCTTATAACCTAATGCACGGTTTTTCTCGCCAGCACGACACGGCCGAGTTTGCCGAAACCCCTTATGCGGGCACCCGTAGCGAAACAGACGACATGACCGAAGACGAAATAGACGACTTTGTGCAGAGCATGTTTACCGAATATTCCGTTAAGCCAGCTAAAGAGCCGCTGCTTACAAAAGCCAAGCACGTCATTCGCCTCAAGAAAAAGTAGCCTCCAGCAGTTCCATTTTGGCAAGAACTATGCTATACATATAGGCATAAACTAACAGCGCTGACTAAAAGCCGTGCGGTATCCCAAGTGAAATCGTAAGGTGTTACGGGGCCAAGCCAGGTTGAGCTGGCAGGAGAAACACTATGGCAGACGCCAAACTAGAAGCAGGCAAACAGCGAATCCGTATTCGTTTGAAGGCCTACGACCACAAAATTATCGACCAAGCAGCCAAGCAGATTGTCGACACAGCACTGCGCACAGGCGCAAGCCTAGCAGGGCCAATCCCACTACCAACCCGCAAAAGCACTTTTACGGTCATTAAAAGCCCACACGTGTATAAAAAGGGCCGCGAACAGTTTGAAATGCGCGTACACAAGCGCTTAATTGACGTGTTTGAACCCACGCCAAAAACCATCGACAGCCTGATGAACCTCAGTCTGCCAGCCGGTTGCGACGTCGAAATCAAGATGTAAACTATAGCTCTAGTCAGACTGCTTAATGGCTGCGATGTAATTTGGAAGCTGAAAAGTAGGCTCTATTTGACGAGGAGAGTCTGGCGATGCACCATTAACTGTTCGCGTACATACTGTAGAATAATTAGGATCATTCACTAAGCTGTTATAAAAATCCATTCGTATTGAAGATAAGGTGTCTTCGGCCAATGTTCTGTCGCTAACCTTATAGGGTGGCATAAACGAGCTGCCAAGTTTAGAAGATAAGCGTAGTGCGTTCTCACAAAAACCATGATACTTTTCATCAAAGACGGAGCCTGATAGTATCACCCCGCCAACCGCAAGTACACGCTTCATTTCATCTGCTAAAGCCAGAGCCTCATCACGCGAAGGTGTCCAGTAAGATGCGTATGAATCGTGTATCACATGAGCAGAGGCTTTTTTAAGTGTCCGAAGACCATCTAGGGCCAGTCCAGCTATAACATTGTTGCCCGCACTAGTTTGATATTGTGCGTTTAAGTCGTCTTGTTCAAGGGCTATTCTCCGGCTATTTCTGAACCAGGATAAAAAATCGGATCTTCCTGCGCCAACGTCGATAACTGTTTTGTCTTCGGTAAATTTTGTTAATTCTACTAGCGAAATTCCGTGAGCATTAGTTAATTGCGGGCCGCTTCGGTCGGTACATACTCGATCACTCGCTATGCCTGAGTTCTTACGGTATGTAGTGAGCTCTGCGGTGCGTGCATTGATGGCAAGGGGTGCTGCCAAATGTCCAACTATGACCGTACGCAGATTTTGTAAGTAAATACTGGAGGGTTCTGTGTTTGCACGGTTCCCAAATACATCTTGAGCTGTTCCAGTATGTCTCTGCATCATATACAGTATACCATAAATAATAGACAAAGTAAAGAATATGTGCTATAATAGTATGATGAATGAAGTTGCTGTGCGCGCAGGTTCGAGCGAAGTAGGCCCTATACTAGCCGCCCAAGATACGCTTGATTTATACGCAAGTGCGACCGGCGTAGAAAGAGATGCCGTACACCCTAAAAGAGTGGGTGCACTGGCAACAGATTTGTGTGACGATGTTTTTGATGTGCCGGCAGAAACCGCTGCTTACCTGCAAGACATAGGTGAACGAGCACAAGGGGATAATGCTGAAGCAGCAGTAGCTCTATCTGCCCTCAAAACGTTCAGCTTAATGGTTGGGCCAAATTCGAAACTATGGGAAGAAGTTTCAGACCTACTAACAGACATTCCTATTATAGACGAATTCGTGCAACAGGGGCGAAAAAAAATTAACACAAATAATACAGAGATAGATAAAATCTTACAAGGTGAGCAGAATGGGGAAGTCAAACAACATTACTGGCAGGTGTTGTTGGGTGGTCTTGCTATGCGCAGTACGGTCGAGGTTAACAACGAATTGTTGACCAAAGTAAATATACAGTCTCCTTTAAATCGAGCACTGGAACTACTAGATAATTTACGCCGACCATCCCAAAATGATGCAGCAGTTTTTAGGGATGCTTATGATGCCAAATCATTCTATGCAACATTGTCTGAAGCGCTACGCCATGATGCTGTTTCTATGTCTTTATCGAGCCTTGCCAATATACTTTGTCTTCAAAAAATGGGCATGGAGGACGCCCTAAAAGATGCCGTGGAGATACTTAAACCTTACCAAGACCGTGAAACAGTACGCAGTACATTTGAGGAAATGTTTAAGGAACTTCTTGGTGGCTACGGCCCAACAGATCACGTTATAACAGATACGGCTGAACATAATATAATCTTAGGCACTTCAAGTTTTAAGCGTGGTGTACAAGAACCAAGTTTACGGGCAGTCTGGCGGCTAAAGTCGCTCGGTTCACTAGCTGCAAAAATTTTCAAGAAAGGCTATGCTCCGGACGTATTTGGCGTGACCATTGTATGCAATGGTCGCAAACAACTTGAAGATGTGTTTAGTAGTCTAATTATTAACATCGATGCAAGCGAACGAGCACATTTTGCCGACCTCCCGGCCGGCGAAGAACCTATTTACATAAGGGGCAACAAGGGCTATATAGAAAAGATCGAGAAACAACTTAAACAAATGAAGATTAATCACCCTCTTGAGTCTAAGCCTAACGACCGCAAAAAAGAATTCCGTGTCGCAAAGGTCATGATAGAGTTTGATGGTAAGCCAATGGAAATAATGGTTCAAACAGAAAGTGATAGGCGCAGATCAAGGATTGGCAGGTGGGCGTCGCATGTCGGATATAAGCTTGGCCCACAGGGGGCGGCGGGTTTGAAAAAAATTTACAAACGCCTCGATGACTTCGGTGCTGGTACGATAGAGCCTTCTAAAGTTCGCGGTGAGCAGTTGCGGGCGCTGGTGGAGGCCGCCGAACCGTTGCCTCAAGACTGGCGTAAGCTGTAGCAAAGTATCTTCGAAAAAATTTTCATGGTACAATAGTGCTTATGGCAAAAAAAACAAAAAAGAAGGTTGTTAGTGCGCGCAGTGGCAGTGGGCGTGCAAGTTCGGCTACCGATCAAGAGGGTGTGTATATACTAAAACTGGCACTGTATGTCATAGTTGGGTCGCTATGGGTGAAGGTTACAAAGTCTGGCAGTAACTTGCATGTGCCCATTCCGATCGGGCTCATTATAGGCTTGATTTTTACAGCGCGCGAACGGTTTCGTATGGACCGCAAAATTGAATACGCCGTGCTGGTTGTGGCAGCACTATTTGGGTTTTTGGCGCCCTATGGCCTTTTTGTGAATCTTTAATTTTGGGGTTAGTACCAGGTTTGATAGTGAAATACACAACAGGTTGACAGGTGTTACGGCTTTGTGGTAATCTGTTAGGTACAAATCAATGATTTCGCATTGGTGATGTGAGAAAGGTCTATCGTACGCACTCGCGTAACAGATAAGAAACCGCTTACCACCATGTTTTTGTATCAGTGTACAAGATCCAAAAACGAGATCTGATTTTATATCAAACTTATAAATAAGGAGAGCGTACCACGGCGTTATGCCAGATGTACGCGGACGCTATGAAAGCACTCATCACACGAAAAGTCGGCATGACGAGTACCATCGCAGAAGACGGTACCCTTCAGGCTGTAACTTTGCTTTCCGCTAGTCCCTGTGTGGTTACACAGATCAAAACCACCGACACCGACGGTTATAACGCCGTGCAGATTGGTTTTGAGGACGCAAAGGAAGGTAAAACACATAAACCTCAAGTTGGTCACCTCAAGACCAGTGGCAAGCTGCCAAAGATTATGCGCGAGTTCCGTCTTGATGACGCCGCAGAAATCACCGAAGACCTCAAGGTTGGATCAGAAATCAACCCAGGGGTCTTTTCAGTTGGCGACGTCGTACACGTAACAGGTACCAGCAAAGGTAAGGGTTGGGCAGGCACTATTCGCCGCCACAACTTCCACCGCGGTCGCAAAACGCACGGTGGTCGCAGCTATCGCCGTGTTGGTTCAATTGGTTCTATGTACCCACAGCACATTTTGCCTGGTAAGAAAATGGCCGGTCACCTTGGCCACGACCAAGTTACGGTGCGCAATCTGCGCGTTGCTCTGGTCGACGCCGAAAAGGGCTATATAGGCGTTGTTGGCGCTGTACCTGGCCCACGAAAAGGCATCGTTATAGTACGCGGAGAGGAGCAGTAACCATGTTTATACCATATTTCACAGGTAGCAGATCACAGGTAACAGAAATTTTACAGGTGTCAGATAACAAACAAGCTTCATTGCAAACTGCCTGTCAAATGCAGCCTGCTAAATTTCTGCCAAATGTTCAATGCTCTCTGCTAAATCTGAAAGGGGCATTTTAATGGCAACTCCTACATTTACCGCTACGGGCACCAAGGCAACCACAGCCGCCAAGCTGAGCAAAGAAGTCTTTGGTGTAGAAGTAGCAAACCATCAGTTACTAAAGCAAGCCTACGAAACGTACCTAGCGAACGGCCGTGAAAACTACGCCGTTGTGAAAACTCGCGGGCTGGTGAGCGGTGGTGGCCGCAAGCCATGGAAGCAAAAGGGTACCGGCCGTGCACGTTTCGGTAGTACTCGTAACCCAATCTGGCGCGGTGGTGGTATAGTTTTTGGCCCTACTGGTGAAGAAAACTACACCAAAAAGATTTCTACCACCAGCAAACGCGTGGCACTCCGCCAAGCGTTGAGTCTGGCCAACGAAGCGGGTAAAATTATCGTTATCGAAACGTTTGAATGTAAAGAGGGTAAAGTTTCTAAGACTGCTGACTTACTCAAAAAACTTGGTGCCGAACGCAATACTTTGATTGTCGTTAGCATGAAAGACGATCTCGTAGAGCGTGCTACACGTAATCTACCCAATGCCAAGGCGGTTTCGGCTAACTACCTCAATGTGTTCGACATTTTGAACGCTCACCACATTGTTATGAGCAAAAAGGCGCTTGCTGTTGTAGAAGAATGGCTCAAGCCCGTAGCTAAGACGAAGGAGGCAAAATAATGTTTATGCATCGCAGCGAAAAGAGCAGCCAGAGTTTGCGAATTCATTTCGCAACCCTGCGCGATGAGAAAAACTGCGAAGTTTGTCTCATTACTCCGAAGGAGGCAAAATAATGCACGTACTAAAACCCCGTCTGAGCGAAAAAGCCTTTGGTCTCAGCCAAACTACCAACACCTACGCCATCGACGTACCAACTGACCTTAACAAGTATCAGGTCGCCGACGCTGTCGAAAAGCAATTTGAAGTAGAAGTCAAAAGTGTGCGCTTGGTAAACCGCAAGGGTAAGGTCAAGCGTATCATGAACACTACCGGTAAACGCAGTGCAAACCGCAAAGGTACGCAAGCTGACACCAAAAAAGCCTATGTAACACTTAAGGCTGGTAGCCACTTGCCGTTCTTTGCAGCTGCCGAAGAAGAGATTGCCAAGGCAGATGCCGAAAAAGCCAAAGCGGCTAAAAAGACCGACGCAAAAGCCGACAAGAAAGCTGACAAGAAAACCGATACTCCTACTAAGAAAGCGAGCGGTTTGAAAAAGCTCGTTGGTAAAAAGGAGGCGTCAAAATGAATGATGTATGGAGAATGAAGAATGAAGTATGTTATGACGCTCTATACGTTATTCGTCATACCTTATTCGTCATACCGCGACTGAAAGGAGCTTTTTAATGGCTATTAAACAATACAACCCAACGACTCCTGGTCGACGTGGTATGTCGAGCCAAGACTTCGACGCCGTAACAACTCGCAAGCCTCTGCGCTCGCTACTGGTTACCAAGCGCCGTGGCAACGGCCGCAATAACCAAGGTCGAATTACCACTCGACACCAAGGTGGTGGCGCACGCCGACACTACCGAATTATGAACTTTAACTTTAGCGGCGAAGGCGTAATTGAGCACATCGAATACGACCCAAACCGCAGTGCACGCATAGCCCGTGTGAAAGATAGCACTGGTGTGTATCACTATATTTTGGCCGCAAACGGCATGACTGTTGGTCAAAAACTAGTTGCACACGACGAAGCCGCTATTGAAATGGGCAACCGCCTGGCCATTCGTAACATTCCAGTTGGTACGACCATTCACGCTATCGAAATGAAGCCAGGCCGTGGCGCCCAAATGGTGCGCAGCGCGGGCAACGGTGCTCAGTTAATGGCCAAAGAGGGCGACTACGCCCAGGTTAAATTGCCAAGCGGTGAAGTTCGCAAGGTAAGCCTAGAGTGCACCGCCAGCATTGGTACGGTGGGTAACGAACAGCATCAGAACGTAAAGATCGGTAAAGCTGGTCGCAACCGCCACCTGGGTAAGCGCCCAAGTGTACGCGGTGTTGTCATGAACGCCGTAGACCACCCACACGGTGGTGGTGACGGTGGTCGTCACCGTATGGCGAAGGCGCCTCGAACACCTTGGGGTCAAAAGACGCTTGGGTACAAGACTCGTCGCCGCAAAGACACTAGTAACATGATCGTAAGAAGCCGTCACGCGGCCAAGAGGAAATAAGATATGAGTGCTTTATTCTCTCATGATGCAAGAAGAGGCGCAGAGCGACTTACATCTACCTCTAGAGAACAACTTAGTGGTGTGTTAACCTTTTTGTTGCAAGATTGTGGCTTTGACCGCCAAGACGTCCTTTTCGGTTACGGTATAGGTGCTGAAGGCGTGAGTTATGCCGACACAATGCGTACACATCATCGCATTGTTGAATCTCCTCTTGAGGCTGTGGCGGGTCAACCCGCTTGGGCTTCTGTGTACTTCAAAACACACGACCTTGCATATTCATTAGGTGCAGTTGTTGGTGCTTTTGCGCAGCGCTCAGGCATTGATCTACTTCCAGTATTTGAAAAAGAGACGGATGTCGCACAAGAAACAGTAAGGAGTGAGCCATGAGTCGTTCATTAAAGAAGGGGCCATTTATCGATCCAAAGCTCGCGAAAAAAGTCGCAGCAGCTGGCCCAGAGGATCGTACCATTATCAAAACATGGGCTCGTAGCAGTACGATCGCACCAGATTTTGTGGGTAAAACGTTTGCCGTGCACAACGGTAAAGTACACGTGCCAGTTTTCGTCACCGAAAACATGGTTGGCCACAAGCTGGGCGAATTTAGCCCAACCCGTAAGTTCCGCAGCCACGGCGGTAAGTTAGCGAAGGGGAAATAAAATGAAAAACTTCGTTTTCCATCAGGTTAGAGGTGCCAGGTTAGAGGTTAAAGCAGCCTCGCGTGAACTAGAACCTAGAACCTCTTCACTCTCACCTGTTCTGACCGAAGGGAGGAACGCATAATGGCAGTTAAAGCAGAAAGTAAAGGTGTACGCCTGAGTCCACGTAAAGTCGCTGCAGTTGCATCGCTGGTTCGTGGTCGCACCGTCGCCGACGCCATCGTTATTTTAGAGCACACACCGCGCCGCGCTGCACTTTCGGTTCTCAAAACCGTTAAGAGTGCGCAGGCAAATGCCGCCCACAACCACAATTACAAAGCCGACACATTGCGTATTACCGAAATTACCGTAAACCATGGTCCTCGCATGAAGCGATTCCGACCAGCCGCCATGGGCCGTGCTTTGCCCTACACGAAGCGTTCATCACATATCCGCGTCCTCGTCGATGGCGAGCAGCGCCCAGCGAAAAAACCAGCAGCCGAAAAATCGGTTGTGAAAAAGGAGAGCAAGTAATGGGTCAGAAAGTAAATCCTATTTCTATGCGCCTGCAGGCCAACAAGGATTGGCGAAGCAAGTGGTTTGTTGGCAAGCGTCAGTATGCTGACTACCTCGCTCAAGACCTCAAAGTTCGCAAGCTCATCCAGGACAAGTTTGGTTCTCGTGGCGCAATTAACAAAGTCGACATCGAGCGTTCACCAAACCTCGTAACCGTCACCATTGCCACCGCTAAGGCTGGTGTAGTGATTGGGCGCGGCGGTCAAGGTGCGCAAGAGCTTAAGGCCGCTATAGAGAAAATCTATGGTGTTGCCAGCCGCGTGAACATTGAAGAAGTTAAGAAGCCTGATTTATACGCAAAGCTTGTGGCCGAAAACATCGCTCACCAGTTAGAGCGCCGCATGAGCTTCCGCCGCGCTATTAAAAGTGCCAGTGGTGCTACCATGCGCGCCGGTGCCAAAGGTGTTCGTATTGAAGTTGCCGGCCGCTTGAACGGCGCCGAAATGAGTCGCCGTGAAAAAGAGGCTCAAGGTTCGGTACCACTGCACACTATTCGCGCAAACATTGATTTTGCGAGCGTACGAGCTCAGACCATCGCCGGTGTTATTGGCGTGAAGGTTTGGATCTACAAGGGGGAAAATTAATATGTTAATGCCAAAGCGAACAAAGTTCCGCAAGATCCGCAAGGGTAAAATCCGCGGTGTCGCAACCAGCGGTAACTACATTGCCCACGGTGATTACGCGCTGCAGGCCCAAGGTCATGAGCGCATTACTAGCCGTCAGATTGAGTCTGCTCGTCAGGCAATGACCCGCTACATTAAGCGTGGTGGTAAAATTTGGATTCGTATTTTCCCGCACATTTCAGTCACTCGTAAACCGCTTGATGTCAAAATGGGTAGCGGTAAGGGTAGTCCAGAATTTTTCGTTGCCAAGGTTCGACCAGGCACCATTATGTTTGAAATGCAGGGTGTCAGCGAAGAAGTTGCGCGTGAAGCTATGCGCCTGGCCGCTCACAAGCTGCCAGTAAAGACAAAGTTTTTGGTGAAGGAGGGTGCATAAATGAAAAACTTTGTTTTCCATCAGGTTAGAGGTGCCAGGTTAGAGGTTAAAGCAGCCTCGCGTGAACTAGAACCTAGAACCTCTTCACTCTCACCTGTTCTGACCGAAGGGAGGAACGCATGAAAATTGCAGATATACGTAAGCTCAGCACCAAAGATCTAACAGCAGAAGTTACTAAGCTGAAAGATGAAATTGCCGAACTGCGCCGCCACATATACATGGGCGACAACCAAAACGTCCGCGCTGTGCGCAACAAGCGTAAAGACCTCGCTCGTTTACTAACCGTACTCAGCGAAAACCTCGTAAAGGAGACTAAATAATGTCTAAAACAATTACCGGCGTCGTCTCCAGTAACAAGACTGACAAAACTATTGTCATCACTGTTCGCGAGAAAAAGACGCACCCACTGTACCGCAAGCAGTACACAACCATGAAGAAGTTTATGGCTCACGACGAAAAGAGCGAAGCCCAAGTTGGCGACAAAGTTGTGGTGGTAGAAACCCGACCAATTAGCAAGCGCAAGCGTTTTACACTGAGCGCTATTGTTGAGAAGGCCGAAATCAAGCACGTCGAACCTGCTACGCCCACTGCCGCTCAGCCGAGCAAAGAGGAGGACAAATAATGGTCCAACAAGAAACTCGACTGGTTGTGTGCGATAACAGCGGTGCCAAAGAAATTTTGTGCATCCGCGTACTCGGCGGTACCCGCCGGCGCTACGCCAAGGTTGGCGACACGATTGTTGCAACCGTAAAGCAGGCTAACCCAAGCGGTAACGTTAAGAAAAAGTCTGTGGTCCGCGCAGTGGTCGTTCGTACTACCAAAGAAATCAAGCGCAAAGATGGCTCGACCATTAAATTTGATGATAACGCAGCGGTGATTATCGGCGACGATAAGCAGCCAAAAGCAACCCGTATTTTTGGCCCCGTTCCTCGTGAACTCCGCGATATGGGCTACGCCAAGATTATTAGCTTGGCACCGGAGGTACTATAAAATGAGAGTCAAGAGTCAAGATTCAAGAGTCAAGAAAGTATTTAAGATTCGCCTAAAGAAGGGTGACCTTGTGCAAGTGCTTTCGGGCAAGTACAAGGGCAAGCAGGGCAAAGTGACCGCTACCCACCCAACCGAAAACAAGGTAACAGTAGAAGGCATTAACATTGTTAAAAAGCACCAAAAGCCTAATCAGGCACACCCACAAGGTGGAATTTTGGAAATTACCAAGCCAATTTGGGTAAGCAAAGTTGCCATAGTTGACGTAGCCAGCAAAAAACCAAGTCGGATAGGTTACAAACTCGACAAAGACGGCGCTAAAACGCGTGTATTTAAGACTTCAGGAAAGGAGATCAAGTAATGGCTGAAGCAACTACCAAAAAACCTGCCGCTAAAAAAGCTGCTCCATCCACAGCTTATGTCGCTCGTCTGAAGTCAGCATACAACGACACCTTTGCCAAAGAGCTCATGAAAGAGCTGGGACTTACGAATGTGCATCAGCTTCCTCGATTACAAAAGATCGTCGTAAATGTTGGGCTTGGCAAAGCGAAAGATGACAAAAAAGTCATTGAAGCCGCTAAGAACACGCTCCGCAAAGTAACCGGCCAAGAACCAGTTGAAACTGTTGCCAAAAACTCAATCGCAGGTTTTAAACTTCGCGAAGGCAACATGATTGGTCTAAAGCTAACGCTTCGCGGTGACCGCATGTACGAGTTTATGGATCGGCTCATCAACATCGTATTGCCTCGTTTACGCGACTTCCGCGGTGTGAGCCTAAAGGCTTTCGATAAGCAAGGCAACTTTAGCCTTGGTCTAACCGACCAAAGCGTGTTCCCAGAGCTTACATTCGAAGAAACAACCACCGCACATGGTATGCAAGCTGTTTTCGTCATTCGTGCCGAAGAAAAGGCTCATGCCAAAGCGCTATTAACCAAATTCGGCATGCCGTTTGAAAAGGAGGCCAAGTAATGAATGATGTATGGAGAATGAAGAATGAAGTATCTCAAGGCGTTACATACGTCATTCGTCATACGTCATTCGTCATACCCCGACTGAAAGGAGCTGCATAATGGCACGCAAATCAAATCTCGCGCGTGATAAAAAGCGCATTAAGATGATCGACAAATACGCTGCAAAGCGCAAAGAACTGAAAGAGTTGGGGGATTTTGACGGGCTCGCAAAGCTGCCTAAAAACTCGTCACCAACTCGTCGTAAAAATCGATGTATCGAAACCGGACGACCTCGTGGGTACATGCGCCAATTTGGCCTAAGCCGTTTGTCGTTCCGCGAACATGCAAGCAAGGGCGAGATCCCTGGTGTAACGAAAGCGAGCTGGTAATGAAGTCACTATCGCTCCAATTTTCAAGTAGCAATTTTCAGGTAGCAGAAATTTTGCAGGTGTCAGGTAGCAAACTAGCTTCATGCGTTACTATCTGCCAAATGCAACCTGCCAATTTTCTGCCAAATGCTCAATGCTCTCTGCTAAATACGAAAGGAGGCAACGCATGAGTACGACAACTACCGATCCAATCGCAGATATGCTCACTCGAGTACGCAACGCAATTGCCGTTGGCAAAAACGAGGTCAGTCTGCCACACAGTAAAGCCAAAGAAAATGTTGCCATTAGTTTGCGCAACAATGGTTTCTTGCACGATGTTACCGTTACCGACCTGAGCGTTGGCAAACAACTGCGTATTGTCATTAACCTAGAAGGCGAAAACGCCAAAATTACCGAAATCAAGCGCCTCAGCAAGCCTGGTCGCCGCGCCTACACCAACGCCCGTGAGATCCCCGTGGTCAAGCGTGGTCGTGGTGTGCTAATCATCAGCACTAGCCGCGGTTTAATGACCGGTGCCGAAGCCAAAGCCAAGGGTGTTGGCGGCGAATTAATCTGTCAGGTATATTAAATAATAACGAAAGGAGAGATAAGAGATACGAGATATGAGATAAGAAAAATCTTAACTCATAACTCATGACTCTTAACTCTGAATTATAATGAGTCGAGTAGGAAAACTACCAATCGCCATCCCGAGCGGTGTGACAATCACTGTCGATTCAGACACCATCAAGGTGGCTGGGTCTAAAGGTGAACTAAGCACCCCCCAGCTCGATGGCATAACTGTCAAGGTCGAGGACGGCACACTAACCGTTACTCGCGCAAACGATGAGCCAAAAGTACGAGCCAAGCATGGACTGCTGCGCGCGCTTATCAACAACATGGTTGTTGGTGTTACGCAGGGCTTTACCAAAAAGCTAGAGCTCAATGGTGTCGGTTACCGTGTGGCTATGCAGGGTTCTGACCTAAAGCTGAACATTGGCTTTAGCCATGATGTTATTTACAAAGTACCGCAAGGTGTTACCGTGACGACCGAGCAAAACAACATGATTGTTACAGGCATAGACAAACAACAAGTTGGTCAGGTCGCTGCCGAAATTCGCGCACTCAAGAAGCCAGAACCTTACAAGGGCAAGGGCATTAAGTACGAAGGCGAACGCATTTTGCGCAAGTCTGGTAAGTCAGGAAAGGATAAGTAGCATGGCATTGTCACTGAAACTACATAACCGCGCTCAGCGTAAAAATCGCATTCGCGCAACGGTAATTGGCACCGCCCAGCGACCTCGCCTGACCGTCCACATTAGCAACCTGAATGTCAGCGCCCAGATTATTGACGACACCGAGCACAAAACGCTCGTTTCAGTTACTACGGTTGGTGCCAAAGCCGCCAAAGGCACTATGACCGAAAAGTCTGCCTGGGTTGGCACCGAAATTGCCGCCAAAGCTAAGGCCGCTAAGATTGATAAAGTCGTTTTTGACCGTAGTGGTCGCAAATATCATGGTCGGGTAAAAGCCTTGGCCGACGCAGCTCGCGAGAAAGGATTGGAGTTCTAATATGGCTGAAGAAGCACAAGTTGCACAAGTAGCAGCCGAGCAGGCTGCGCAAAATCAAGGACGTTACGGCGGTGGCCAACGTGGTGGTCAGCGTGGCAATGGTGGTCGCCCACCTCGCCGAGACAACCGCAACCAGCAAGCTCCTGAAGAAAAAGCTTTTGACGAACGCGTTGTGCACATTGACCGCGTAGCCCGCGTGGTCAAGGGTGGTCGCCGCTTTAGGTTCCGCGCCCTCGTCGTTGTTGGAGACCGCAAAGGCAAAGTTGGAATCGGTACCGCTAAAGGTGCTGATGTGACGGCTGCTGTAAGCAAAGCAACTGAAGTTGCTAAAAAACACCTGGTAAAAGTTATTTTGTACAAGGGTACTCTGCCGCACGATGTTGAAGGCAAGGTGGCCGGTGCGCGTATTTTAATTTTGCCTGCTTCGGCTGGTACAGGTTTGATCGCGGGTGGCGTGGTGCGTACGGTGCTAGAAGTAGCTGGCGTTAGTAACGCGCTTAGCAAGTCGCTTGGTTCAAGCAACAAAACCAACATTGCCTACGCAACAATTGCTGCACTTGAAACAATTGTCGCCAGCAAAGATTGGGTTACGACCAAGCACGCTGCACTAAACAAGTCTGCTAAAAAGGCTGATGCCGCTTCACCAAAAGCCGCAGCCCCTAAGGCAGACGAAGCCAAAGCAGCACCAACCCCTAAAAAAGAATCCGAGAAGAAGGCCGCCCCTGTTAAAAAGGCAACCGAGGCTAAAAAGCCCGCTGCCCCTAAAGCAAAAAAGGAGGCTAAATAATGCACTATCATGAACTAACCTCTCAGCATAAGTCCAGCGCAAAGCGCGTTGGTCGCGGTATTGCCGCTGGTCAGGGTAAGACCGCTGGTCGTGGTACCAAAGGTCAGGGCGCTCGAACTGGTTCGAGTAAAAAACCCGGCTTCGAAGGTGGGCAAAACCCCCTCATGCAGCGCCTGCCAAAACTACGTGGCTTTAAGAGCTTGAAGGTTGCCGCCGAAAATGTGTACACCGATCAGCTTGCAACCTTAGGCGTAAAAGTTACCAACCAAGTGGTGGCAGATGCTGGTTTAGTAAGCAGCGCGTTCGTGCGCGTAAAGTTACTAACCCGCGGCGAAGTTGCTGGCAAGCATGACATTCAGTTGCAAGGTGCCAGCGCAACGGCCGTTGAAGCTGTTGAAAAAGCTGGTGGTTCTTTTAAGAAAGTTCCTCGCCAAATGCGCGAACCCAAGCCAAAAGCTGAATAACAACAATCAGATCTTAAAAACAGCGCTATCCATGCGCTGTTTTTATTGGGTTGGCACACAGGACTTGCTACAAGTAGGTGCTATACTATAAGCAGTATGAAGAAAAAACAAATATGGTTTTTGATTGCGCTGGTTGGCGCTTTGCTCGGCGCGCCGAACGCCATGTTTATGCGTTATGCGGTTGGCGACTGGCACCCCTACCTACTTAACACGATTCGGTTTGGTGTGGTGGCAATCATCTGCTTACCGTGGATCTGGCGCGAGCGCAAAAACATGTTTGGTGCCGCACGCAAGCCAACCTTGATTGCCAGTGCAGCTATTACGGTTGCATCGCTCGCATTTATATTGGGTTTGCAGCATAGTCAGGCGAGCTACGTGAGTATTTTACAGCTTTTGGCGCCCGTTGTGCTCGTGTGGTATTCGGTCAAGCTCACAGGCGAGCGGGTTTCAAGGCGGGCGCTGGCGGGCATTACCCTAGCAGCATCGGGTGCAACCATGGTGGCGCTGCTGCCATTTGCTTTGCAACAAAATAGTGCTTTTGTGTTTTATCCTTTTGCAACAGTTTGTGGGATTGTGAATGCCTTTAGCTACCCAATGGTGTCGATTGCTATGAGTCAGGCCAACCAAAAGTACAAAGTTTCGCTGGTGGCGCTGGCGGGCGTTAGTAGTGGTGTTGTGGCTATTGTAAGCGTGCTCCTATGGGTTTCGATTGGGCACAGCGCCCTGCCGCACATTACGCCGCGCGGTGTGCTGGCAATTTTGTATAGTGTTGTGGCGGTTTCGCTGATTTCACGTGTGCTGAGCGTGTGGGCGTATGAACGAGTAGGCTCGGCGACAATTAGTGCTTTAGTGTATCTTGAAGGCCTCATAGCAGTGATTTTGCCAATTGTTTTCCTGCACGAAAAAATGTCGGTGGCGATGGTAGTTGGCGGCGTGTTTATACTGCTCGGGGTGTTTATAGTGCAATTTAAAGAGTCAGCCCACCACAAACACCGCCATATCACACGAAACCATTAGGACGTTGGTGTGGCGATCTGTGTGAAAGGTTAGACCTCGCACATATAGTAGGGTGCTGAACTTCTTAGCGTGCCAATAGTTTTGTGCGAGGTCTAACCTTTCACATCTCACATCGCATAAGAATGGTAGGGTTCACTGCTGGTGTGGTCATAAATTGCAGAGAAATCATCGAGCATGTATACTACATGCAAAGATTAACTGACGAAAACGAGGGACATACTGTGAACTGGAAGGTTATAGGCGCTTCATTTAAACAAGGCGATATGCGCAAGCGTATTTTTGGCGTGCTGGGTATATTGCTAGTGTTCCGTATTTTGGCCCACATTCCAGTGCCACTGGCCGACCCCCAAACTCTTAAACAGGTTTTAACCAATCTATTTGCTAGCGAAAACACCCCGCAGCTCTTGAGTTTTATTAACGTTCTAACGGGTGGGGCGCTGGCAAACTTCTCGATTATGATTGCAGGGCTGGGGCCGTACATTAACGCCAGTATTATTATGCAGCTCCTTACCAAGGCTATACCAAAGCTCGAAAACATGCGTAAAGACGGCGAATCGGGCCAGAAAAAGATCAACCAGTATACCCGTTTGCTCACCTTACCGCTGGCAATCGTACAAGCAATCGGCTCAATTTATTTGGTACGGCAATATGCCCAACAAGTCGGTGGCATAGGCGACATTACGGCCAATACTTCTATGTGGCAGTGGGCACTCATGGTGGCGGCCCTAGCTGGCGGCTCTATGCTGCTCATGTGGCTCGGCGAACTGGTGACAGAAAAATCGGTGGGTAATGGTATTTCGCTACTTATTACGGTTGGTATAGTAAGTGGTTTACCTGCAACGGTAAGCCAACTTGCTTCTTCGATTTATGATAAAAATAATCATTGGAAAATTTTTGGCCGTGAATTACCTATTAACCAAAAAGCTTTTTGGTATGCGCTACTAATTTTGGCGGCAGTCATAGTCGTAACCTGGATTGTTGTTATGCTGAACGAAGCAGCCCGACGCTTAACGGTAAACTATGCTAAGCGCGTGCAGGGTAATCGAGCATACGGTGGGGTAACAACGACGTTACCCGTTAAGCTCATTACCGCGGGCGTAGTGCCAATAATTTTTGCCATTGCGTTCCTGAGTGTGCCAAGCTTTGCTGGTCAGCTTATGAGCGGTAGCAAAACGGCTCATTGGCAGCAAATTGGTCAAAACCTTACCCAGTGGTTCCAAAGCCCGACCCCGCAAACTTTTGTGGCGGCCGACTGGCACTCTTACATATACCCAGTTACCTACTTCTTGCTGGTGTTCTTGTTTACGTTTTTCTACACTAGCATTACCTTTAATGCCAAAGAAATTGCCGAAAACCTGCAAAAACAGGGTGGCTTTATTGAAGGTGTTCGTTCGGGGCTTCGTACCGAAAAGTACTTAGGGAGCACAGTTAATAAGTTGACATTGTTTGGGGCGATTTGTCTAGGGTTGCTTGCCATTATGCCAATACTTTTGCAGGTGTTTTTGGGTACAACCATTGGGATTGGTGGTACCAGCGTATTGATCTTGGTGGCGGTTTCGCTTGAAACGCTTCGTGCGGTCGAATCACGCGCACTTATGATTACCTACGACCAATACAGCCGCGATGATTTCTTTTACGACAAGGATGAACCCGAAGAAACTACTCCTAAAAAAGGACGCCGTTTCTTACCAAAGCGAGCTGCCAAAACCTCTAAAAACTCTAAGAAGTAAAAACGAGCAAAAACTGTTTACAGTGTGTGGTAAAAAGTGCTATAATGGCATGACGTTATATTTATGGCAGGAAGTAAAGAAGTAATCGAACTCACCGGAGTAATCATTGAGACCCTTCCAGGGACTCAGTTTCGAGTAGAGCTTGAAAACGGCCATCAGATCATAGCGCATGTTGCTGGCAAAATGCGAAAACATTTTATTCGCATTGTCCCTGGCGACGCGGTAACAGTGGAGTTAACTCCTTACGACCTTTCAAAGGGTCGCATAACCTACCGCAAAGGCTGAACATTCCTTCAGATTGATTCATCCGGACTGGTTGATGCAAACATTATACCGAAGTACGGATCGATCCTAGGGAACGTTCGGCAAATCTATATCAATATAAGCAGTGTGTCGTGCACTCGGAAAAGGAGTACGATCCGTACATGAAAGTACGTGCAAGCGTGAAAAAGATCAGCCCCGACGATAAGATAGTTCGTCGTAAGGGCCGTCTTTACGTTATCAACAAATTTAAACCAAAGCATAAGCAGAGGCAGGGTTAAGTATGGCTCGAATATCAGGCGTTACCATACCCGCCGACAAGCAAATTTGGGTTGCCTTGACCTATGTGTATGGCATTGGCCCAAAAACAGCCGATGTTATTTTGGCTGCAGCAAAAGTCGAGCGAACGGTTCGCACTAAGGACCTCACCGATGCGGAAATTGGCCGCATCCAAGATTATATTAACGAACAGCACACTGTTGAGGGTGAATTGCAGCGCATTGTAAGCGGCAATATCAAACGACTGAAAGACATTGGCAGCTACCGTGGTTTGCGCCACAAGCAAAATTTGCCAAGTCGCGGTCAACGCACCAAAACAAATGCCCGTACCCGTCGTGGTAAGAAGATAACTGTGGGTGGCACCGCTAAGAAAGTTGCGAGCAAGACTTAGGATTTACTATGGCAGATACAACCACAACCACACCAGCAGCCAAGAAGAAAAAGACCAAGCGCAGCGTTGCTGCTGGCCAGCTTCATATTCAGGCTACGTTTAATAACACTATTGTTACCCTTACCGATTCACGCGGTGGCGCTCTGGCCGCTTCGAGTGCGGGCGCCTGCGGTTTCCGTGGCTCCAAAAAAGGCACAGCGTACGCTGCCCAAGTGGCCGCCGAAAAGGCCGGTACCCTTGCAAAGCAAACCTACGGCCTCGCTAAAGTCAACGTTTTTGTAAAGGGCGTTGGCCTGGGCCGCGATGCCGCCATTCGCGCAATGCAAACGGTCGGTATTCAGGTTGAAAGCATTATCGATGTGACAGGCGTGCCTCACGGCGGCGTTCGTCCAAAGAAAGCTAGGAGAGTTTAATCATGGCACGAGATAGACAATCGATTGTAAAGATGTCTCGGCGTGAAGGTTACGCCCTCCACCCCAAGGCACACAAAGCACTTGCTAAGCGCACCAGCATGCCTGGTCAGGCAGCAAATGCGCGCATGCGCAACAAGCCAAGTCAGTACGCGCTGCAACTGCGTGAAAAACAGAAGGTTAAGCGCCTGTATGGCTTGCTTGAAAAGCAATTTAGCAACCTGATGGCTGAAGCTGACCGCACTCCTGGTCAATCAGGTGCGACCCTACTGCAGTACCTCGAGCGCCGTTTAGACAACACTGTCTACCGCGCTGGTTTTGCACCAAGTCGCCGTGCTGCTCGCCAGTTGGTTACGCATGGTCACTTTATGTTGAACGGCCGCCGCGTTGATATTCCATCATTTCGTGTGAAGGCGGGCGACAGTATTGAACTGCGCGAACACAGCAAGGGCAGCGAGTACTTTAAGCGACTCGACGACACCAGTCCTGCACCCAGTACCATTCCAACCTGGCAAACTGTTGACCGCAAGAAAGTCGCCATAACAGTTACCAATCTTCCTGTCCGTGAAGATGCAGAACCAGAGATTAATGAACAACTAATCGTCGAGTACTACTCACGCTAAAGGAAGGACGTATAGAGAAATTATGTCAAAAATGATTCACACTCCCGGGCTCGTATCTGTCGATGATCACGCTACCACCAGTAGCACCTTTGTGATCGAACCACTACAAAGTGGCTACGGTATGACGCTCGGCAACAGTTTGCGCCGCGTGCTTCTTTCGAGCATTAGTGGTGCAGCGATTACCAGCTTTAAGATAGACGGCGTCACCCACGAATTTACCATTGTAAAAGGTGTTAAAGAAGACGTGGTGGCAATCATGCTTAACCTTAAGCAACTTCGCTTCCGTTTGTACGGTGACGAACCACAGACTGTTCGAATTGTTAAAAAAGGCAAGGGCGTTGTTACGGGCAAAGACATTCAGGTTAACGCTGATGTCGAAGTTGTAAACACCGACCAAGTCATCGCCACCATCGACGACGACAAGGCCAGCTTGGTTGTTGACCTCGTAGTCGAAACGGGCCGCGGCTACCGCACCATCGAAGAAAGCACTGCCAAAAAGCAAAGCGACTTTGTAGCCTTAGACGCTATTTTTAGCCCAGTGGTACGTGTTCGCTACAAGGTGGACAAAACTCGTGTTGGCCAGGTTACCGACCTCGACCGACTGAGTATTACCATCGACACAGACGACACCATTACCCCACGCGACGCGTTTGAAGAAGCTGCTGCAATTTTGGTAAACCAATATTCTGCACTGGCTGGCAAAACCCGCGTGCAGGCGCAAGAAGCTGCTAAGACCGAAACAGAAGGTGTTGACTTAGCTGCCGACGACGGTTCAATGTTAGCTACCAGCATCGAAGACTTGAACCTTACCGCTCGCACAACCAATGCACTAGTCAACAACGACATCCACACCATTCAGGACCTGTTTGCGCTGTCAGATTCAGAACTACGTGACCTGAAAGGTTTTGGCAGCAAGGCCCTCGACGAAGTCAAAGATAAATTGGCGGAATTGGAGCTCTAAATGCATAGACATGGTTACCAAGGAACAAAGTTCCACCGCGAACGAGACCAACGCGAAGCTTTAATCCAAAGTTTGGCCGAGGCACTCATTATTCACGGTTCAATTGAAACGACCTTGCAAAAGGCCAAGGCAGTCGTGCCTTACGTGGAAAAACTGATTACGAAAGCCAAGAAGGGTGACTTGCACAATCGCCGCCAGATTATTTCTTCGCTGCAAACGATTTCTACAGCTCATAAGCTGGTTGACGAAATTGCACCGAAGCTAACTGGCCGCACCAGTGGTCACCTGCGCGTTGAGCGCACCACCAATCGCCGCGGCGACAACGCCGAAATGGCCCGCGTGAGCTTTGTAGACGATCTTAAGGAAGCGCCTGTTGCCAAGGCTGCTAAGCCTGCCGCCAAGGCAACTGCTACGGCTACGAAGGAGACAAAATAATGAAAACCTATTCTGCAAAACCAACCGACGTAACCCGCAAGTGGTACGTGGTTGATGCTTCCGAGGTTACGCTTGGTCGCGCTGCCACCCAAATTGCCACACTACTTACAGGCAAGGGCAAACCAATGTTTACCCAGCACATTGACTGCGGCGACTTTGTTGTCGTTATCAACGCCGACAAACTGCAGGTGACTGGCTCGAAAATGGAAGACAAAATGTACTACCATCACAGCGGGTACCCAGGCGGTCTGCGCGAAACGCAACTAAAGGACGTTATGGCCAAAGACTCAAGCAAAGTTATTTTTGAAGCCGTACGTGGTATGTTGCCTGTTAACAAACTGCGTGATGGTCGCTTGGCTCGCCTCAAGATTTACGGTGGCGCCGAGCACAATCACGCCGCACAAAAGCCTGAAAACTTCAGCCTGAAAGGAGCTAAATAATTATGGCCGACGCAAAAACCCATTACTATTACGCTCTCGGGCGGCGCAAAAGTGCCACTGCACGAGTGCGTTTACTGAACGGCAAAGGTAACATGACCATTAACGACAAGCCAGCTACAGAGTATTTTGCAGACAGCAAAGCACTACTTAACGAGCTACAGAAGCCATTTGCAGCCCTGGAGCTTCCACTCAAAGAATACGACGTAACAGTTGTAGTAAGCGGTGGGGGTCATGCTGGCCAGGTCGACGCAATCCGACTTGGCATTGCCAAAGCGTTAGTTGAAAAAGACGAAAACTACAAGTCAACGCTACGACGCGCCGAACTACTCGGCCGCGATAGCCGCGAACGCGAACGCAAGAAGTTTGGCCTGAAGGGCGCGCGCAAGCAACGCCAGTTCACCAAGCGCTAAAACGTATGTGTCATACAAGTAACAACTCTTCCATAGGGGAGAGTTGTTGCATTTTTGCCCGAAAGCATAAGTAGCATGGTACGGAATAGGCAATCAGCATCAGGCGCAAAATTTGAGCGAATCTCTCGACTAAGCCAGGAAATTCTTTCCAAAAGCCCACAAAAAACGGAAGGCCTTCTAGAAATACCCGAAGGTACAATAGGACTACGCGCCCTTCTACACGTTGTTCAGACAGAATGCGCTTTTTTGAGTATTGCTCAGGAAGGCGATGCGCATGAACTGATGACACGAATTGGTAAGATAACCGAATTTCCCTTGGGTCGGATGTTTTCGAGTTTAAGTATTGGCGTCATTCCTTCGTTTGAAGCAGTAAAAGTACACCGGCTTTGTTTGAAAACTGAGGTTTCGCAAGATAAGGACCATACACCAGATACTGTAACGTTAGCTCATTATGAAGCTGCGGGAAAAATAGGCAAAATGAGCGTGCATAGTTTCTCGGGTACTTTGATACGGGTTGAGCTTGGTGCACCTTTAGACGCGCCTTCACCTTACCCGCGACAACATATAACTATTCTGCCTAAAAACAACAATGTTAATACGTCTGCTCAGGTTACTGTGCTGGACCCACTAGGCTACTGCATGGAGATAATCCAAGCTTTACACGAAGAATTACCTAAACCCACCAGGTGATATAATTAGCTTCATGCGACAGCAACAACACGTATGGGAATTAGAGCATTCAAATGGCCACACATTGCCGACTATGGCAAATACGGAACCTGCAAGTGGGGTTGTGCTATTTCTTGAATTTTTATATAAGAATAATTGTTCGGTGGGTAAAGCTGTTGACATTGGCAGTGGTAAGGGCAGAAATGCTGTATATATGGCAAAAGAGGGGTTTGAAGTTGTCGGCTTAGAATATATAGCATTTGCACGTAAATGTGCCGAGCAACTAGCAGTAATTAATAATGTTTCAAAAAAGGTAAAGTTTCTAAACGCAAACATTGACGAACCGTGGCAGTTTGGAGACGCATGTTTCGATATCGCTATCGATTCATTTTCCTCAATAGATATCGAAACAAAACATGGTCGTGAAGTTTACCGAGATGAAATGTATCGCACCCTAAAACCAGGCGGGTATGCGCTGGTAACAGTTTGTTCGGCCGATGACGAATGGGAGTCTGAACGAATAGCACACCACCCAGGCCCTGAACCAAACAGCACTATCTGGCCAGAAAACGGTAAATTTCAAAAGAATTACACAGAGTCAGAACTAAAAGATTTTTATAGTATATTCACCGTTTGTGAGCTTCGTATAATCAAAAAGCCTGCCTATAAACTAGGCAGAGAAGGTACAGCAACAAATTTTTGGGTTGTGCTTCAAAAATAATGTGTTAGAATTGACTCCATGATCACACCACAAAATAAAGCCTATTGGTATACCGACACTACCGTGGCGGTTTGTTCTGTGTGCTGAAAGAAATTTGAACTCACAAAATAGCCCGCCACCAGGCGGTTTTTTTAAATATGTGAAACAAGGAGAAAGTATGAGCATAGACGAAATTCTTAGACCAGAAGGAGTAGGTACCGAAACAGTTTTACCGTGTAGACCCACTTTATTACCAGAACATATAAAAGCCGCTGCAAACGAAGCCTTTCAAGATGGCTTCGAGGCTGTAGCTGCTGGGCAAGCAGTAGAAGAACAGTAGAATGGTTGGGATTATTGGTTCGGCTGGTGACCTTGGCGGGCAACTCCTAAAACGCATGGAGGAGCATGGGGTTAAGGTCGCTACATTTGATGCCTGGAGTAGCAACAATACGCATAGCTCAGTCGGTGGTGTTGTAGCAGATTCAGAAATAACTCATTGGTGTGCGCCACTTGAGGCGATTGGGCTGCTCGATAACCCTACCGAAAAGCGGCAGCTTGTACTCCATAGTAGTGTCATGCACCTGTCATTCGAGGCGCTAAAGGCTCATCGACAAAGATTGCCGCAGGTTGGATTCAATATTGTTCATTGCCTCATGAACAGTCATAATACCGTGAACACTGCCATGGGTCACGTTTCGGAAGTAGTTAAGGGCCACCTTGGTCAGATTGGCCTAAATGTGCGCCCAAAAACCATTCATGAGCATGACAGAACCGCGGCATTAACCCAGGGTGCTGCCATGATTTTATGCGAACTATTGCTCGGCGAATTACAGGGCGTTCACGAAGAAGACTTAACTCCATCAGGTGAATGGCTACTAAAAGTTCTCGAAGAGCGTTCCATGAACTGGACGGATGTTACAAAGAACTCGGTGTTACGTAACCCTGAGCTCTTCCAATTGTTTGCTCCAGGCAGGGTAGAAGAAATTTTTCAGAGATATATAAACGTTGCGTGAGGTATACTAGAGCTATGACTAAACCAGTGATTCTTACGGGCCTGCGCGCCAACAACGACCTGCATATTGGCAATTATTTTGGTGCTTTGCTGCCACTGATTGACATGGCCAAAACCCGTAGTAACGACTACGAGGTGCATTTGTTTGTGCCTGACTTGCACAGTTTTACGACGCCAATCGACCACAGTCAATTACAACAGCAAATTATGCATAATCTGCGGCTGTTTGTGGCGGCGGGCTTGCCGCTGGATAACCCAAACGTGCACATTTACCGCCAAAGCTATGTGCCCGCCCATTCGGAACTAACGGTTATTCTCAACTCTTTTACAGGCATGGGCCAGCTTGAGCGCATGACGCAGTATAAAGACAAGTCGGTGAAGCTCGGCGGGGACACAATAAGTGTCGGTTTGTTCGACTACCCCGTACTTATGGCGGCAGATATTTTGCTATACGGCGCCAGCTATGTGCCGGTAGGGGATGACCAGACGCAGCATCTTGAGTTTACGCGTGATATCGCCGAGCGTATGAACAGTAGGTTCGGTGAGCTGTTTACCGTACCAGAACCTGTTGCAAAGCAACACGAATTCTTTGGGAAAGAGCAGGGACTGCGCATAAAAGACCTGCAAGATCCAACCAAAAAAATGAGTAAAAGCGACGAAAGCGGCAAGGGCATTGTGTTCCTGGGCGACACACCAGATGCAGCAGCCAGTAAAATCATGAGTGCTGCCACAGATTCTGTCGGGGCAGTTCACCTAGACTATGAAAATCAGCCAGGTATATCCAATCTGCTACAAATTTTGGCTCTTTTGCAAGGTCGCTCAGTTGAATATGTTGCGCGTGACTATGAGGGCCAGGAACGCTATGGTGACTTCAAGGCCGAGGTCGCAGACAACATGAAACGCTTTTTGACCGACTTCCAGCAACGCCTTGCAGATGTCGATGAGGTGAAGCTAACAGAGAAGCTGGTGGCATCCGAGGCAAAAATGAATGACCTTGCCAACGCAACGCTCCTGCGTGTTCAACGAGCCATCGGCCTCCGCTAACCGTTCATCCTGAGCGCAGCCAAAAGGATCTTCTTATGCAATACGATACCGGGCTGTCATTCTATGGCCACCTCTGTTAAACTATAGGTAATGAGTAATCTTGAACTAACTCGCGCACAGCGGCTTGACCAAAAAGTCGTAGAACTTATACCAGAGCTGAGCCGTAGCTTTGCGGGTCGTTTGATAGACGACGGCAAGGTGCAGGTAAATGGTGTGGTTTGTACGAAAGCAGGCTACAAGCTACGCCCACTTGACGAAGTTGCAGTAGACTTTAACGAGGCTGAACTAAGTGAAATTCCCGATATCGAACTAGAAATACTCTATGAAGATAATGATTGTGTAGTCATAAATAAACCCGTCGGTTTACTTACTCATAGCAAAGGCGCCTTTAACCCCGAGGCCACGGTTGCCACTTGGCTCCGCACCCACTGTGCGAGGTCTAACCTTTCACATAAGGCAAACAGGGGTGAAGGCGATGAAAATGATGTGCGAGGTCTAACCTTTCACAATCAGCGGGCGGGGATTGTGCATAGGCTCGATAGGGCGACGAGTGGGGTAATGATTTGCGCCAAAACGCCTGGGGCACTTAGTTGGTTGCAGAAGCAGTTTGCTCAGCGTAAAACCAAAAAAACATACCATGCTGTTGTGCTGGGCGCCATGCAGCACCCAGACGCAGTTATAGACATGCCCATCGAGCGCAACCCGAAAGCGCCAGCTACCTTTAGGGTTGGTACACAAGGTAAATATGCCAAAACAACGTACCATACTCTTCGTCACAAAAACGACTACAGCCTGCTAGAACTAAAGCCTGAAACAGGTCGTACGCACCAATTGAGGGTGCATCTTGCCCATCAGGGCCACCCGATTGTGGGCGATACATTATATGCTGGTGAGCCAGCCGAAAGACTTTTTTTACACGCCGCTGAGCTTGAGCTGACACTGCTGGCTGGCCACGAACGCAAAGTGTTTCAGGCTCCAACGCCACCCGAGTTTTATGATAAGGTTGGCTAAATGATAACGCAGCTCGTTCTTCACCCCGAAACGCAACATGCACTCGAAAGCTATCTCGAAAAACCAACTCAAGCGATACTTCTTTCGGGCGGCGTAGGCCAGGGTAAAACACTCTTGGCGCGCGAATTGGCCGCCCAGTTGCTGCACGTTTCTAACGAAGACTTGCCACACCACCCATATTGCCGCATAGTACAGCCAGAAGCGGCAATTATAGGTGTTAATACCGTTCGATTATTGCAGCAATTTGTGAGTTTGACCGTACCAAACAACGATGAAGTAAAAAGAGTCGTTGTTTTACAAGATGCCGATGCTATGACCCGCGAGGCTCAAAATGCATTTTTAAAGCTGCTAGAGGAGCCGCCTGCTGGAACTTTCTACTTACTAACCAGTTCGAAGCCTATGCGGCTACTGCCAACGGTTCGTTCTCGGCTGCAAACTAGTATGGTTCGTACGCCACTGGTGACCGATATTCACGCTTACTTTGAAAAACAAGGCTATGCTAGCCAAGAAATTACAAAAGCAAACCTACTAGCGCCCAACAACATTGCTCGTATGAACGCCTTACTGGCTGGAACGGACGAAGATAGCATGGCGCAGGCGGTGCAGCTCGCTAAAGAAGCCTTACGGTCCGAAACCTTTACCAGGCTTACTATGATTGATGCGGCGCTTAAAGACAAAGTAGTAGCACGCCAGTTTGTTGATGCGCTCGTTTTAATTACCACCGCCAGTATTCAACAGGCGGCCATAAGTGATAAATCTACTTCCTTAAAAAAATGGCATGAAGTTTTACAAGCGTCACTTGTCGCCGAAGCCGCTCTTCGAAAAAGCGGCAACACCAAACTAGTGCTGACAGAGCTTATGCTGGCGCTATAATGTGCTATACTAGGCCAAGATATGTATGAACTGCTTGTTGTAAGTGCCTTTGGGCTTATGGGAATAGTGCATGCGCGCACCCGCGTTGAGGATGATTCTGACCTCACACGCCGAGTTGGCGACCGAATAGGCAAGCTGTGGGATATTGCTCACCAGGGTATGCGCGAAAACCGTTTTTTACGGGCCGAAAAGGCGCTTTTAACCATTCTTAAGATAGACGAAAAAAATGCTGCCGCCTACAACCGTCTCGGCATACTGTACGCCAAACAAAAAGAGTTTCGAGACGCTATCGACTGCTTTGAGATTGCCAGTAGTATAGAGGCCACGCCTTCTAGCTTGCACAACCTTGGCCTTATATACTACGAAACCGAAAATTATGAAAAAGCTGGGATTGCCTTTGAGCAAGCTCTGAAACTCGAAGAAACCTTGGCAGCGCGACATGTTGCCTATGCTAAAGTCAGCGAAAAACTCGGTAACGAAAAGCTAATGTTTGCCGCCCTCGACCGTGCTATCGAACTCGAACCAAACCAAGAAACCTACACATTGCTTCATAAGGCCTATGTCGAACGGGGCATGGATGCCGAGGCCGAAGCCATTCAAGATAAACTAAAAAAACTAATTGTGCCCGCGGGTCGCCCCAAGCGTATTTTACGCCCCCGCAAAGTTGTTATCTAAGCTTTTCGTCTTGTCACGCAACCCCTGTTTTGATAGACTAATGCAGGCTTGTTGACAACGAGCAGCATATTAATACTTTGATATACTTTATAGATGACGTGTCAAGGTTGTGGCAAAGGGCTGAGCGGAGCCTCAAAGAAATACTGTAATAATCGCTGCCAGGGTGATGCAGCGCACGCACGTTACATCCAAAAATGGAAACAAGGATTGGTTGATGGTAATAGAGGAAAGAATGCGCAAGCACTTTCGCGTCACATCATCCGTTACATCCACGAAAAGTACGGGCAGCAGTGTCAGAAATGCGGTTGGTCAGAAAGAAACCTTAGGACGGGAAAAATCCCGCTCGAAGTTGATCATATTGACGGTGACGCGAGCAATAATCTAGAGGAAAATCTCCAGCTTATATGTCCGAATTGCCATGCCTTAACTGCCAACTATCGGAACTTAAACCGAGGTTTAGGTAGAGAATGGCGCAGAATCAAGTATAATAAAAACAACTAAGCCGCCTTAGCTCAGTGGTAGAGCAACACTTTTGTAAAGTGAAGGTCGTCGGTTCAAATCCGACAGGCGGCTCCAGTCCTTTCACAGATCTAGAATTATGCAGGGTTAGTGAAGCGGTCAAACACGACAGACTGTAAATCTGTTGGCTTATGCCTTCGGAGGTTCGAATCCTCCACCCTGCACCATCAGTAAAAGGGATGTGTGTATGAAATGTCCAAACTGTAAGCAGTTAATGAATGTTGTTCGGGTTGAAATAACAAATAACTTTAAACCGCACACCTACTATAAAGAGTACGACAAATGTACGTATCATTGTGAAAACGATGATGTATGGGTTGTAACGGAAACTCCTAAACCCAAGGACCGAATCAGCAACTTAATAAAATAAGGAATAAGGAATGGCTATGGAAATAGTATTTGGCGTACTAATTTTGTTAAACTTATCGTGGATTCTTCTGAAACTTGATAAAATTATAAAGCTCATGGAGAAGAAATAGTACCTTACAAGGCATAGGCCGCGATAGCTCAGTGGTAGAGCACTTCCATGGTAAGGAAGGGGTCCTGGGTTCAAATCCCAGTCGTGGCTCCAGATTGTATGATTATGAAGAAAAAACTATCTCGTTCGCGTACTGATAGAAAAATAGCCGGTGTTTGCGGCGGCCTAGCTGCTTATACAAACACCGATGTTACGTTTTGGCGAATTTGCGCACTTTTGCTAGCGCTTCCTGGTGGGCCGAGCATTGTTGTTTACTTTATATTTTGGCTCGTGGTGCCCGAAGAAACGAAAAATTAATTTTTCCCCTTGACAAAGCGTAAGCAGTTTGCTATGGTCAAAGTAGTAAGCGCTTGGCGCAAAAACCAAACACTTACAACTTTACTTGTTCCAGATGAACGGAAAAAACGGGCATCGGGCAGTAAACAGCGAGCTTATCATCTGCAAAAACAGGTGAAACTGGTTTGCTAAAACCTCCTCAATATTCCTGCAGGAAGCAAATAATACCGAGCTGATCACTCGGTATTTTTGTTTACATTTATAAGTATCTCTGTTAAAATACATCAGATATGGCAAAAAAAGGTGAAAAGCGTAAACTTATCGGGCTCGTGAGTGAAGAGTCTGGTGAGCGCATTTATTATACAAGCAAGAACACTCAAAACACGCCCGAAAAGCTGAGTCTTAAGAAGTACAGTAAAAAACTGCGTAAGCACGTAGTCTTTACCGAGACCAAGAAAAACCTCGGTCGTAACGAAGTTAAGCCTAAGAAATAATTTGTAAAAATTAATTTATTTAGTATAATCCCCAGATTTCCCCGCGGCTCTGCCGCGCGGGGTTCAATTTCGGAAGGGAGC
>JBATSO010000054.1:0-5391 GCA_049293335.1 Saccharimonadales bacterium (SeqCode) | reverse complement strand
GTGCAGCACTGCTCATGGGTGGGCCTTTACTGGCTGGCCGCAAGCCCACACTGGGTCAACCAGCTTCACGCCGATTTCCTCGGGGCCTTTGGTTTGATTGGCGCCTGCAAATGTAGCAGCGGGCATTATAAAAGAGCCATCGAAGGTGACCTTTAAGCTTGGATGGCCGTCTTTTAACTTATTGGCAAGAACTTCTTCCACGCTGCTTGTAAAAGCCCTTTCGCAGGTTGCTGTTTCGAGGGTTTTGAGGCTTTGCTCAGTGAGGTACTTTAAATACTCCTGGTTGGGTGTATCTGCAGGTAAACGCTTGTTTAAATTCTCAATTTCGTCTTTGGTAAAAATTGAAGGACCCGTCGGCAGCGAAAACTTAGCGGCTTCATACCACGCTTGCCCATTATTTTTAGGGGTTGCTGGCAGTAGCGCTAAAGAAATCAACGAACGGTTTATGGTGGCTGTATTACCCCTAACTGTTACGACATCGCCCATGGGCTTTTTAGGACAGGCCGAAAACTCTGGCCTTCCAGTGTAGCCTGCGTGTAACAGACGAGTTACGGTAGCTGATTTTGGTGCTTGGGTAGACGGACTTGCGGTACTGGTGGGGTTTGAAGATGTAGTCGTAGCTGCACTCGCGGTCGGGGTTGCTGTAGGGGTTGGGTTAGGTGATGGTTTAGAAATTGCTTCTGGTAGCGCGGCCTGTTGCAGGCCAAGCTGGTCCTCAAAAAAGCCTGTTACAACCTGGGGCTTATAGTTTGGGTCTGCGGCAGATTTTGCCACTTCTTCATCATTTGCTTTTACGGTTATTTTTAGAACAGTCTTACCTTCAAGTTCAAGCGGTACCGAAACAATTCCTTTCAGGCAGTCGAACGGCACGAAATTAGGCGCGCTTGTGACTTGCTCGGAAGGAATGAATTTTTCTTGCAAAAATCCTTTTGCACTGCCCAAAAGCTGACCAGGTGTTGTTTCGGCTTTTATGCAGTACCCTGTTGCTGTCAGGCTAACAACAGCTACTGCGGTAGCAAAACGGCGTGGTTTTGTTCTGACTATACTGTTACGTAAGGTCTCACTCAGGTAACGAGAACCCTTCGATACAGCCGTCGAAGCTGTGCTCGCCGTCTCTTGGCTAGAGTCAGCGGGCGTGATCTTGACTGGGCGCGCAGTCTTAACTGGCTGCGGGGTGGCTGCAGGTTGCCGTGGAGTCTGAGGTGGCCAAGGAGCTTGTACAGAAGGGCCTGGTGGTTGGTAGGTAGCTTGAAAGGCGGCAAAAACAGGGTCCGATTCTACTGGGCCAGGGCCTGGCTGACTTGGCGGTGTTTTGGGGGGTTCAGTGGTGGGTAGTGTGTATAAAGCACCGATATCCAACTCTGGTGGCGGTGTTTTTGGGGGTTGTTCGCGGCCTGGCATAGTTATCTCCCGGCTATCCGTTTAACAACATGCAAAGGGTCTGTGAGTGCACTGCCATCGCCTGATGTTATCGCGTATCCAACGTTACATGACCCCATGCCAAATACTGTAGTTATTGCACAAAGTGCCACAAACTTAACTCCAGCTCGGTTTTTTGGTTTTTGGGCAGTTTCTTGGTGACGGCCTCTAGGCTGCGTAGCATCGTCAATCGACCCCCGACTGCTCGGTGGAACCTGTGCCGAAGTAGGAGTTTGTGGTTTTCGAACTGCCTGCACTAAAACCATCGAATCTTGGGGTTCTAGGGTGTCAATTGGGTCTTGAGGGGGTGCGGCCGATATGTTTGGTAGAGATTGACTCATTAATACCCCGAGAACCCCTGCCTTGGCTGGGTCGAGTGGTCCTGCAATTACAACTTTTACATCACCGTTGACTGTTCGAGAAAACTTCAAAAAATCTGGAAAGCTTGGAGGTTGCGAATGAGGGGAATCATCTTCAACTACTGGTCCAGGCTGAGTGCCAGTGCTGGGGGGCTGGGGTGAAAAACTTGCAAGAATTTCTTCTATGCTACTTACAGAAGTGGTGGAGGGGGTCATCCAGCTTGGTACCAAGGGTGGACCATCGCTTGCGTCTAGAGGTTGTTCGCCGACGCTCATTGATTTGCTCCTGTTGTTTGCGGCACAATACAGACAGTTTTATCGGTTAGCTCGGCTTGTATAGTGTCATTTTTACCTTTCTTCTCAAGGTTAGACGCAAAAGCATCGTCGAAGGCAGGTGGCTCGTTGGTGGGTTTTCCATCGAGCGTAAAAACAACTGTCACGGCATCGCCAGCTTTTTTATCCCCGCCTGCCCATCGAATAGCCTGGTTTTTATAGGTTTTGACGGTGTTTGCTTGAATCTCCGCCCAATAGTTAGGCGAACATTTTTTGCGTGCGGCCTCGAGCATCATGGCTTCGCCATTGGCTGCCAACTGCGCTTCCATTGCTGGTATGTCGAACTTATTAGTAAAATCTTCGCAAACCTGCTCTCCGTCGCTTCTTGCTAACAGGGCCCCATTGCAGGCAGCTTTAATGGCTGCACTCCCGGCACTACCTGCGCCTAAGGCAATTCCTAGAGTTACATCATGGTTTACTTTTACAACACGACTCGCAACATCAGGCGCAACGATAACTTTTATTTTTTCAAGAGGAATTGTCACAGTAACAGGATTATAGGTACTGCCTGGGATGGGCTTTTCTTGCGTGATTTTAACGGCGCGTTTGTAGTCGTCCTGTGTGGTTCCTTGGTCTAGGCAGTAGTTCAAGTTAACCAGTTCTTTGTCTGCAATTATGTTAGAACCAAGGCCGGGTATTTCTTTATCCGCAACTTTTGTAACTACCCGTACATTTGAACCAGATAGTTCAGACAGTGCTCTGGTGGTACATGCATAATCTTCAGGCTCAAGTTGAAGCAGTTTAGCGACAACTGTTGAATTTGTGGGGACCACCTCTGATCTAGGCTTCATGCTTTCAACAATACCTGTGACTTTATCGTATAAGCCGAGTGCTGCACCACTAAATCCGCAAACACCTGCACCCATCATCACGAGGCAACCAATAAGAATAGGAGATGAATTCGAGCTGCCTCTTTCGCGACCCTGACTGTGCTCACCAAGGTAAAAGCCTTGCCCTGCTAAGGCTGGCTGTTCTTGTGGCGTTGGGCTCACCTGTGGGGTATTAAAATTTGGTTGTGGCATGGTACCGTTCCTTTGCTTATTTACAGTACAACGAGGCAGTTCCTTCCCCGTCTGCTCTAATTCTTCGGCAACTAGACACGTGGACATTGTCGACACGTCTACAGATGTCGGCCATGCCCGCTACCAAACGTAGTGGTAGTTGCATGGCCGAGAGACGAGAACCACCCCTTCGTATCCATCGGTCATACAACTCTTGCAAATTGTTATTATCGCAAGTATGTTTCAAAATATACACACTCTTTGCCATAATGTCAACATAAATTTGTTTTATCTCACAAATAAGTGAAATATAGGCAAAGATAATATGCTGGTCAAAGAAATCTAAGTCTATTTTCTGAGTCCCGCAACAACACTACATGTATCTACGCCGATTGCACGACTATTACGCTCGACTGCATTTGCCAGTAGCGCGGCAGTAAGCTTGCCTGCTCTAGCGTCTTCTACGCCTTTATTTATGATCGTTTGCAGCTGTTCTTCAAGGGTTCGGGGTGTTGTTTGGTCTTGGACGTATAGTGGCATGGTTGCGCCTGCCTCAAGTGCGTCTACAAAATCTCTTGGCAAATTGCCCCCGGCAGCTTTTGTGCCAATATCGTCAGTAAAAATTGGGCCAGTAAACCCATACTGTTTCGCTAGTGCATAAAATGAGGTTGATTGATTGGCTGGCACACCAGACCCTGGACCAGTTACTGGCTCAAATGTGCCAATCATAAGCCCTGTTTGATTGTTTTTATGAATCGTTTTATAGGGTAAGAGATCGCGGGATTCTAGTTCGCTTAGTGGCGGAACTTTTCCTGGGCTGTTATCTGTATTGTTTGTCATGCTACCGCCACCAAAATGCTTATAGACGGGGTTAATACCTTGGCTTAACATAGCCTGGGCGTACAGGGAACTAAGTTCCGCCACTCTTGAAGGATCGCCGCTAAAAATTCGGCTTTGAGTAATTTTACTGTTCGAACCATCTTTAGGTGTAAGATCGACCACAGGGGCGAAGTTTGTGTTTATACCAAGACTTTTCAAAAGCTGCGAACGGCTTGTTACTAGTTGTGTTATTTCTGCGGCGGTCTTCTTGGCCATGACTTCCTGGGAAGGGTACGTTTTGTTGGCGGCCGAGGTAAAGCGGTTTACGACACCGCCTTCATCGTCGATCGCAATCACCAGTGGCACGTCTGTGTTGCCTGTCTGGGATAATGTTTTGATTGCTATTGTTGGTTCGGTCATAACAATCACGCCGCCAATATCATACTTGCGTACTACGCTCAACACCGCCTCGGCGGAAGTTTTGCCGTCTTTACTTTTGCCATCTCCATTTATTGGGATCATGATTGTTTGGGCAATCAGCTTTTCTACCGGCACCTTTTCGAGCTGCTGGACGCACGTTTCGGCTGTAGGCCCAGCTGCGGCACTCGGTTGAGCTTCGGAAGTTGTTGGCAAGGCAGGAGCTGTCTGGCTGGGCGAGGCAGAGGGCGACCCTGATGTAACTGGGGTTTGAGTGCTTTGCGGCACGTTTGCTGGAGTTAAAGCGGTTTGGTGCTGCTTTGTGGCGATATCAGGTATAAGCTGTAAAACTCGGACATATTTGTTGCCAATGGTGTCTAGAACTTTTCCAGGAGTTCGCAGAGAAGGGGTTGTTATTACTTCGGTTAAACCTAAGGCACCTGGTAGCATGGCGGCTATAAGTGTGGCTCTTAGTATTGGATGCCTTCTTGTATTGCGAGGGGTCGAGGTCTCGTCAACGCCGTTTGTATTGCTGCCATCGACGCTGCGGTGCGAATCATAATACTGCTGGCTGGTGCTGTTTGTTGCATCAGGATATCTTCCGTTCGAGGCGTTACGTTCATCTACAATGGCGTACAGGGTGCTGGCAACTTCTTCCGGCAGCTCAATCCTGCCCGTTTTTTTAAAAATCTCACGATTAACGGGGTCTAAAGTATACCCATGGTGTGCGAGCGCCCAAAGTGTTTCATCTGTTGTTGGTGCGTGTGCGTCGGGGGTTTGAGATGGTGTGGCAGTTGGGCCTTCATAAGCACCTTGATTTGGGTTATGGAGTGCGCGTTGGGTCGAAGAAAATCTTGGGGGCATGTAGTGTAAACCTCACCTACCGAATTATTTAACTGAAAGCCCATTATACACAAGTTTATAAATTTGACAATATGTATACTTTGTATGTTAAACATTGACATGTGTACTCTGCTATGCTTTTATTTACTTAGTAACCACTATAAAAGAGGCACAAGCGCATATGACAGAAAGAGACATGA
>JBATSO010000053.1:0-2744 GCA_049293335.1 Saccharimonadales bacterium (SeqCode) | reverse complement strand
CTTCATATACGAGCCCCCTTTGTTTGTTTTAGTTGTTACAAACAAAAGCATACCAGGGCAAGTGCCCTAGTAGCTACTCAGACAAAAGGAGGCTCTTATGTCGAGCTGGGGTTATAGTAGTTACGGGTGGCAGGTTGTGGTAAGGGGTTGAGGGTTGGGGGCGGAAGGAATGAGGGTGATGGTAAGGCGGCCAACCTGGGTCTTTCCGCCGGGTTCAAGCGTGCGACGGGTGGGCAGGTCAAGCATAGTACGAAGTATTAGCTGCCAACGTTTCATATAGGCATCATGCCCGCGGGCTTCATTGGGGCCGCCATGGAGGGCGCCTTCTACAGGTAGGTTACAGAAATTTGGTGCAAAATCTTGGGCGAACTTTGCAACAGAACTGTCGTTATAAATGGTGGTGTCGAGCGTGGGAGAAAGCCGAACAACCCGAACGCCTGCCGCCCGTAAAGTTTGAAGCATAGGGGACTCTTCCATACTACTGGTTATGGTTCGGGCCTCGTCGGCCAAAGAACTGCTACTTAAGGGGCGGGCATTTGGTTGAAGGTTTCGCAGCCTATCTGCAAAGGTTTGAGCCACAAAGTTTTTTTCGAACAACGCGCGAAAAGGCTCATCTGCGAGTTGAGAGGTGGTTTCGGCTAGCAGCCTGGCACCAGGGCCGATGGTAGGCAGGCTAGAGCTGGTTGTGTCGCTACTTTTTGCACTAACGCTCAGGCCACGTACAGCAGTTTGCCCAAAAAAACCCTGCACGTCGTAGACATCGTGGGGAGTAGAATCGAGCACAACAGTTACGGTAATATCCGGTCGGTTGGCAACCATCCAGGCAGCTACTTTCAGGCTATTTAGGCCCCCCATGCTATGGCCATCGAGAATGAGCTGGTTTTTTTTCAGACTGTGGTTGCCGCTGCTACGCCCTGGTGGGCTAAATTGTTGGGCAATAAGCGGGGCGATTTCGGCCACATCTACCCCTGTGTTGCCGTTTCTTACAAAACCGAGTCGGGCGTTATATTCCTGCACAATTTGTTTTTTAGCCTGAGCCATATCGTCGTAGTTTGCGTTAAAACCAGGCATGGTAACGACCAGGATGTTTTGGTTGGAAGGCAACGTTTCATTCACAATCATTTCGAGCTGTGGATGAGGGTTCCCCAGGGCAGCCTCCCACAACGGTGCCGCGGCAACATCTACTCGAAAGGCAGCGCAGGCAACTAAACCAGTGACCCCGAGTGTAGTGGCTGCCGTTTTCAAGCGAGCCAAACGAGATACATCTAGTGGGCCAACAAACGCTTCTTGGTTAGAAAGGGTAGGCATGGATGGGTACGCATAACGCTGGCCAGAGAGTTCCATATGCTAACCATAGCATATTTTCTATGTTTACTAGGGGTTATCGAGCGTGAGCGTTGTGCAGCGAATGTAGCCGCCACCCTTGGCAAGTTCAAAGATGGGCAGCGTGACGACCTTAAAACCATGCTTTTCTAGCTCGGCCCGCAGTTGGGGCGCCTGGGCACTCATGAGTACGGTATGCCCAGTGCTCACCACATTGCACGCAAAAGCACTCTTGGCTTCTTGTATAGAAACTTCTATTTTTTCTACCATTTCCAGTCGCTGTATTTTGGTGCGGCTTGCTGGCATAAAGGCGGCTGGGCACCAGGCAATTAAGCCTTTTTGTTTGCCATCGGGAGGGCGAAGAACAGCTAGGGCCAGGTCGATATCGTAGAAAAAACTATCGGGCCACCCAGACACCGGGTTGATTACAGGCTTACCAAACTGGTTGGTTTGGGGAATGGTTTGCAAAGATATAACACGGTAATTTAGTGTTTTAGCAATAAAATCGTGCACGGCGAGATCGGTGCGGTAGCCGCTTCCTGCAAACAGATATTCTCCACACGGCAAGGCATCGCCCTGGCCGCTAAAACGTAGCCCATGAGGTGGCTTATAGATGGTTTTACCAAGGTCTCTCAAAACTTTTTCGGCGTAAGCTTCTTCGGCTTTGCGAGCGTTTGGTAGGCGGCTTAAAATGGCTTCATTGCCTCGTACTAAAGCCCAGTTTGCCGTGTAAACGCCATCTTGGCAGTGTGTAGGTGCGTCAACGCTTATGACCTGTACTCCTGCGTGCTGTAAGGCGTCTTTAATGGCGTTGTGTTCACTGCGAGCCATAGGCACGTCTACTGCGTGGGAACTATCCATGAAGGGGTTTATTGCCTGACTGTCGTCAAACCATTCAACCCCGCTCATAAGCACCGTTCTATTCATTTGCGCCTGCACTGCGAGGAATTATAACAAGGAATATTATTTGAGCTTAACCTAAAGTTTTACTTAAATAATCTTAGGCAAAACTAAGCTCGGGATGAATCTACGACTATAAATAAAACCAGACCGCATGCCTGCTCATTAAACGGGGTCACGCGTTGGCAGTGAGACCATGAAAGTTGGCGAAGAAGTTATCTCTGTCGCAATTGTAAAGGCTCCAGCAGATAGAGAGTAGCACCTCTAGCATTTGGGCGCCCTTGGTAGGTTAGGGTTGTTAGAATAGGCCAGGGTGAGTCCCTTTCTACGTAGGTGGTACTAAACAGTCTAGGGCGGCTACCTTTTAGGTTGCAAAGGTGGTGGATGAGTACGTGAGTAACCCCTCACTACCCCAACGCAGCTAGTGATGCGAAATAGCTCGTGGGGTTTGTGCGCCACGTAGTGGTGCACAAAGATAGTACTGTCGCGAGTGCCTGAGCGCCTTTCTCTGTCTTGCTCCC
>JBATSO010000052.1:0-11814 GCA_049293335.1 Saccharimonadales bacterium (SeqCode) | reverse complement strand
ACCATGCGTGCTGCAACTTCTGCGTCAGTGAGTTTCTTACCGTATGGCATACGTATTTGTTTTTCGTCCTAAGCTATAGCTTAGACCGAACGGGTTCATGAGGCAAGGGGTAGTGAGGGGTTACATTACGCCAACTTGACAAATTATAACAATTAGAGTATCATAATAAATTATGTCAGCAGAAATTGACTTGTTGGAACAGATTAATACTTACGAGACCGTTATTCACGAGTTAGTAGTGTTAGATCGTAAGCCGGGGCATAGACCAGGTCTATTCCAAGTGGTAGGTACATTATTGGATGGAGAAAATCTTATGGGCGAGGGCGACAGTGGGATGCCTTTCATTCGCCGGGAGCTTACGCCAGAAGGAGATTATCTGCTGAGTGCTGGATATCGTATTTTTCAACTAGGAGGTCTTGCTGCTCAATTTGGCATAGAGCCTGTAGATTTTAAAGTGGGCGTAGCACGATTTAGAGGAGACGAGATGCTGGCATTGCAGCCATTTGACGACGAACATGCTAGGGAGCTAAGAAAAGTGACAGTGGATTTAGATTTTAAGCGGATAACAGGGGATTTGCCACTAGTTGGAGACGACCTTACGCCGTTTAAGCTTTACGGTGCACGAGACGGGTTACAGCTTCCGCAGTAGTTGATGAACAGAAGTCAAAAAGGCCTACCCTTTTCATCTGTGAAATTATGCTATTTAGGGTTTCAAAGCACGCCAGGCAATATCGCTGCGGTACTGCATGCCCTTGAAATGTATGCCGTCAGGCCCAATGGCTGCATTGGCGGCCTCTGAGGCGGCGGCCAGAGTTGGGCCAAAACCAGTTACAAACAAAACGCGACCACCGCTCGTTACGACTGCATTGTTTTGAGTTACTGTGGAGCCGTGGTACACATCAACATTTTTGTAATCTTCATTAAGCCCGTGTATAGTTTCGCCCTTTTCGGGAGTGTCTGGATAGCCTGCTGCCGCTAGGCATATGGTTAGAGCTGCGCCGTTGAGAACCGAGGGAAAGGCAAGGCTAGCGAGTTTGCCAGTTGCGGTGGCGTACAGCATGTCGTATATATTAATGCCGTTTCCTTGCAGTAGCGGTATAACAACTTCGGTTTCGGGGTCGCCAAAACGGGCGTTGTACTCAATTACGATCGGGTCACCGCCGCGGTGCTCGGAAAGCATAATACCAAGATAAATCACGCCTACATATGGTATGCCGTCAGCTTTTAGGCCCTCGATTGTTTGCTGTGCAATACGCTCAATTTTTGCCCACTGCCTAGGTGAAACCATCCAGTCTGGTAGGGGCGCATACACGCCCATGCCGCCCGTGTTTGGCCCTTTGTCGCCATTTTGTAGCCGCTTATGGTCCTGAGAGGCGAGCGGTATAATTTTATAATCTTGGCCGTCGCTCAGCACAAACACTGAAACTTCGGGGCCAGCCTCTCGGTTCTGTATAACAAATGTACTGCCATCGCCGTCAACGTTGCCCGCAGCAATCTTGGCTATTGCCTCCGCTGCCTCTGTTTCTGAGCTGGGCAAAAATACGCCTTTGCCACCCGCTAGGCCATCGGCTTTTATAACACTGCTTTTTGCACCGCCAAAATCGGCGACCGCTGCCAGCGCGTCTTTTTTGTTGTGCACAATGCAAGATTTTGGAATGGCGATGCCATGGCGCTGCATAAACTCGGTTGCAAAACTTTTACTACCCTCGAGCTGTGCGCCCGCTGTATTCGGGCCAAAAACAACTATACCTTGCGCTCGAAGGTCGTCTGCCAGCCCTGCCACGAGTGGTGTTTCAGGGCCAATCACGACCAGGTCGATCTGATTGGTCTGACAAAATTCGATGGCTGCTTGGTGGTCTGTCAATGTGACGTTTTGTGTGTTTGGTTCGCGGGCTGTACCTGCGTTACCTGGCGAAACATACAGCTCGCTCACCTCTGGTGTAGTTGCCAGTGTGTGCGTAAGTGCATGTTCCCGCCCGCCACTGCCAATAATCAAGACTCGTGCCATTTAGTGTATTCCTCTCGTTCGTTATGCTGCTTGTTTTAGCTCGCCTGCGCTGCTTATCATGGTTATTTCTTTTTGCCGCGAGCCAATTTCTATTGGGTAAACGCCGTTGAAACACGAGGTCGAAAGCTGATCGGCTTGCAGGCCTGTGGCGCGAATCATGCCATCGTATGATAAAAAGTGTAAGCTGGTTGCGCCTACGTAATCACGAATTTCGGGCACGGTCATGGTAGCAGCAATCAGTTCGTTTTGCTTGGGGGTGTTAATGCCGTAAAAATCGGGGTAGAGCACGGGTGGACAACTGATCATAAGGTGTACTTCGGTAGCGCCAACTTCTTTGAGCATGCTGACCACTTTGCGCATGGTGGTGCCGCGCACAATTGAATCGTCAACCAACACTACTCGGCGGCCTTTGATGGCGCTAATGAGTGGGTTTAGCTTCATTTTTAGGTCATGTTCGCGCAGCTCTTGAGTGGGGCGAATAAAGGTGCGGTGAATATAACGGTTTTTAATAAGATTCATTTCAAAAGGGATACCGCTTTGTTCGGCGTAGCCAAGTGCCGCGGGCACGCCCGAATCGGGTACGGGAATTACTACATCTGCGTTCACCGTGCATTCCTGGGCCATTTCGCGGCCAAAGTTCATGCGCACATCGTTCACGCAGCGGTCAAGAATAACGCTGTCGGGGCGCGCAAAATATACGTACTCGAAAACATCGAGTTTTTGGTTGCCTTTGGCGATCTGGCGCGATTCGAGACCGTTGGTGCCCAGCACCACCATTTCACCAGGTTTAATCTCGCGCAGGTTTTTCGCACCAATGGTGTCGAAGGCGCAGGTTTCTGAAGCCACGGCGTAGCTGCCGTCTTCGAAGCTGCCGAGCGACAACGGGCGTATGCCACATTGGTCGCGGAAGGCTACCATGGTTTCGGCGTCGATAGCCACCACCGAAAACGCACCCGTAAAGAGTGGGTATGACTGCTCAACAGCGTCAGCAAGCGACAGGCCGTCACTTATATAGCAGCCTATGGCAGCCGCCATCATGCCGGAATCGTTCAGACCTTTGGTACGTACATTGCGGCTTTTTAAAAACTTTTCGAGTTTGGTGCAGTCGGGCAAGTTACCGTTGTGAGCCAGTGCAAAGCCATATTTTTCGTCTAAAAACGGCTGGTTAAAGCAATCTTTATGCCCCCCAGACGTTGCATAGCGATTGTGGCCAATGGCGATGGAGCCTGGTAGATTAGCCAGGTCTTCCTCGCGGTACACTGTTGTTACGAGGCCGTTGGCAGCGTGTCGGTACAAGTTTTCGCCGTCACTACTCGCTATCCCCGAGCTTTCCTGGCCTCGATGTTGTAAGGCGCACAGACCATAAAAGGTTAGGCGAGCTGCTTCGGGGTTGCCGTATATGCCAAAAACCGCACACTTTTCGGTGAGCGAAAGGTCGTCTTGGAGTTGAGCATTCTGCACTAAAGCTCTCCTTTGGCGAAAGAAAAGCTAAAACGGCAGCCAAACCTCTCTCTGCCATTTCTCCCGCACGTTACTTCTATAGTAAAAGCTGCTCGCCTCAAGCACAAGCACCACCCACTATTTCACAACGCCATTTTATTACCGACTGCTAGGATGTAGTGGGCAAAAGTTCGGGTTCTTGGGTGAGGGTGATGTCGAATTTTGCATGGACTGCGGCGATGATTTCGTCGCGGAACCGCAAGAGGTCGGCGGTAGATTTGGCGTGTTCATTGACGAGTACCAGCGGCTGTGTAGGCCAGGTAGCCATGCCTGTTTGTGGGTCGTGAGCGTCTTTGTAGCCGACTTGTTCAATCAACCATGCGGCGGGAATTTTTACTTTGCCTTCACCATTTGGCCAGTTGGGAATGGTTGGGTACTGGGCCACTAGTTCAATAAAGGTGGAGCCGTCTAGAATTGGGTTGGCAAAAAACGAGCCATTGTTAGCCACGGTTGCGGGGTCTGGCAACTTGGCGCTACGAATGGCAATGACGGCATCGCGCATGACACGCGGTGTGACTGGCCCCATAATTTTATTTTCGGCCAAATACTTTTCGACTGCGCTGTAAAACGGTGGGAATGGATTGCTGGCTGTGAGGTGTAAAGTAATGGCCGTAATAAAGTAGCGGTCACGGTACTCGGTTTGGAACAAGCTTTTGCGGTAGCCAAAACCGCAGGCCTCGGGCGGTAAGTTAGTTAATTGCGATGTGGTGCGGTCGAAAACCTCTAGGCTACTAAGGGTTTGAGAAATTTCCTGGCCGTAGGCGCCAACATTTTGCACGGGCGTGGCGCCCGCCGTGCCAGGAATGAGGCTTAGTGCCTCAATGCCTGTGAGTCCTGCGGCAACACTGCGGCCGACCACTGTGTCCCAAATTTCGCCTGCGCCAACAGTAATAAAGTGGCTGTCGAGCGACACGTAATCTTCATATCCCAAAATACGGTTTACAAAAACAACGCCTTCGAAACCAGCATCTTGCCAAATAATGTTGCTGCCACCACCAATCATAATAATCGGCAAACCTTTTTCGGTCGCCCAAGCATGGGCTTCACGTAGTTCTTCGCGGTTGTGAACCTCAATCAGATAGCGGGCAGCACCGCCGAGGCGCATCGTGGAGTAGCTGGCTAGCGACACGTTTTCTTCAATATGCATGGTAATAAGTATAGCGTACACTAAGGTAACAGAGTAGGAGCTTGCAAGATGCTGCTAACAGAGGTAATATATAGTGATGGACGATACAAAAGCCCCCATTCCTTACCAAACACTTGGTAAAAAGCTGCGCCAACTACGCGAAAGCAGCCGTGAAAGCATGGCTGAGGTTTCGGGCGCCGTTGAAATCGAGGAACAGCAACTACATAACATCGAATCGGGCAAAGACCGACCGTCAGAAGACATCTTACTACTACTTATTAGCCACTTTGGCCTGGGCGATGAACATGCCGAAGAACTATGGGAACTCGCAGGTTACGAATCTAAAAACGATGATGCGTCACATAGCCACAGTAGTCACAGTAGTCACGATGACGCGAAGGGTCGTTCGCAGGCTATGATGATTATGCTTGATCCCCGAATTATGTACAGCGATAGTGTTGAGGTTGTGTCGAACAAACAGGGTGTAATTATTAACTTTTCGCAAACCGCCGCCCCCGATACAACGCCTTTAACTGTTTCGCGCATAGGCATGAGCTACGACCAAGCGAAAGCAGTCATGGGTATTTTGCACCAGGTGTTGTACGCCCGCGATAACCCAGGTAATGCGCGCCGTTTGAACGGCGGCAGCGAACCCAAGAGCTGATAAATAGACAGTACGAGCTTTTAATAAGGTACATTCCCCAGTTCATCATTGACGTAGCTACCAAAGGTAGCCTAGGCTAAGCATATGCTCGACAAAGATATTTTCGATAAAGCCCTAACTGGCGCCGAACAAGCCGTACGGCAGTTAATGCCCGTTAAACGCACGCCCCTGACTACCGAAGATCTCGCACCTGCCCGCGAGTACGTAGAGGCGTATTGGCAAAAACTAACGCGTTTTCACCCGACTGACGATGAAAGTTTACTGGGCGTACCCAAGCCATATTTGGTGCCAAGCTTTGACGAAACAGCCAGTTTTGATTACAACGAACTTTATTACTGGGATAGCTATTTTATGGTGCAGGGTATTTTAGACGAAACACACCGTGAGCTGGTGATTGGCATTTTAGAAAACCTCCTGTATCTTTTTGAGCGGTTCCATGTTATTCCGAACGCCTCTAGAACGTATCTCACGGGCCGTTCTCAGCCGCCGCTCCTCACCAGCTTTATCTTAGATGTGTATAGTGCCTACGACCTTGGTGCAGACTGGCTTAAGTGGGCTATGGCAATTGCCGAAGAAGAATACCATACGGTCTGGTGTGGCACTAAAAAGCCGAACGAACGTTTGGTCTACCAGGGCCTGAGCCGTTACTACGATATTAACCATTTGCACGACCTCGCCGAGGCCGAAAGTGGCTGGGATATGACACCGCGCTTTGGCCGAAAGGCGCTAAACTTTGTGCCTGTTGACCTCAACGCTCTGCTGTATAAATACGAAACAGACTTTGCCCGCGTTGCCCGCCTGTTTGGCGATGAAACAGCGGCCAACCAGTGGGGTGCGGCCGCCGAACTTCGCAAAAAAACTATGAATGAGCTCATGTGGGATCAAATGCGCGGTTTATATTATGACTACGATTTTAAAAAAGAACGCCGAGGCACGGTGGGGAGCTTGGCGGCATTCTACCCACTGTGGGCGGGTATGGTCAGCGAAAAACGCGCAGCCGCGCTCGTAAAAGCTTTGCGCCGGTTTGAAAATAAAGGTGGACTAGCTACCACCGATGCGCTGCCACTTGGCCAGTTGGTGCCTGGAAGTATGCCTGTGCAATGGGCCTTTCCAAATGGTTGGGCGCCGTTACAGTTTTTGGTGGTGCAGGGGCTGGTACGGTATGGCTACCACGAAGACGCTGAGCGGATAGCTCGCAAATGGCTGCGCACCAACCTAGATTGGTTTAATGAACATGGCGTTTTTTTGGAAAAATACAATGTAGTTAACCCCGACAAACCACCCCAAAAAGGTGTTTACCCCAGTCAAACAGGCTTTGGTTGGACGAACGCTGTCTTTGAACGCTTTTGCCAGCAGTTTATAGACACCGAATCATCCTAGGCGAATACATTCGAACTGGTATTGCTGGGCAGGGCTACATACACTCAGGCATATCTCAGGTGAAAACGGTATATATACAAGAAGCATTCTAAAAAGGACTACTAATGGCAGAAGAAAAATTGAAAAACACTCAGGTAAAAGAAGTAAAAACACCAAAAATGGCAGATAGGTGCTGTGGGCATAGCCATAAAATGTGGCTTGGTTTGGTACTTTTAACACTGCTGGTGCTCGGTTTGCTATGCGCAGCTTTTGTGGCGGGGCGCCACACCGACAAGGGCAGGTTTGGCGACAATGACCGTTTTGGTAGCCGCATGAATATGCCGCGAGATGACTTCGGTGGCCGAGCTGGTGGTATGCGCGGCGGTATGATGGGCGCCAACGATTCAGCCACGCGCGTAACTGGTGTGGTAACGGCTATACATGGCGACACGCTGACAGTTGCAGGCAACGGCACAACTAAGGCAGTCAAAGTCACGACCAACACAATATATGTGGGCGCCGCAAAACCAGCAGCCGTGAACGATACGATTGTTGCGATCGGCACGGCCAGCGCAGACACGGCAGACTTTAACGCCGACCGTGTTATGCTCACCCGCGCTCAGTAAACTTCATAAACCTAGTTCGTACAAGCTGCTTATGCTTGCTATACTGGTCGTATGTCTAAACCTTGGCGTGACGTAAACGCAATGTACCAAATTTACCCTCGAAGTTTCCAGGATAGTAACGGCGATGGTGTGGGTGATTTACGTGGTGTTACTCAACGTCTGGATTATCTTAGTCAAACTTTGGGTGTTGAAGCCATTTGGTTGTCACCAATTTTTATGTCTCCAAAAGCAGACTGGGGATATGACGTAAGTGATTATTGTGCCATCGACCCCGAATACGGCACCATGGCCGATTTCAAAAACCTACTGTTAGAAGCTCACAAGCGAGATATAAAGGTTATGCTCGATCTTGTACCCAACCATACCTCTGACCAGCACAAATGGTTCCAAGAATCGCGTAGCTCGCGTGATAACCCCAAACGCGACTGGTACGTCTGGCGCGACCCCAAACCTAACGGCGACCCACCCAACAATTGGGTTAGTATATCGGGCGGCGGCAGTTGGACCCTAGACGAAACAACTGGCCAGTATTACCTCCATAGTTTTACGGCCGTCCAACCGGATCTTAACTGGGATAATCCAGAGGTGAGAGTGGCCATGCAAGATGTTTTGCACTTTTGGTTCAAGCGTGGCGTTGATGGGTTTCGCGTTGACGCGGTCTGGCCGCTCTCGAAAGACCCATCGTTTGCAGATGAACATGCGCTGCCCGATCGTTTAGCCAGTTCGACAGAGTTTTTCGATATTGTCCACGACAAATGCAAGAACGGACCAAATCTACGGCAATATCTACAGGCGCTGACAGATGTTGTTGCTCTGTATCCCGACCGCTTTATGATTTTCGAATATTATCCTGACCCCGCAGCAGGGGAGTCAAATGCACAATACTATGATATTCAAACAGTAAACTCTGCGGTGGCCTCGAGCTTTTATTTTGAGGGCATGCATGCACCGTGGCAGGCCGCATTTTACAAAGAAAATCTCGGCGCGTACTACAAAGATCTGCCCAAAGGCGTGCAAGCCGTGATGTGTTTTGGAAACCATGACCAAAGTCGAGTAGCCACAAGAATAGGCCACGACCAAGCTCGAGCGCTGGCCGTTATGCAAATGACTTTGCCTGGCTTGCCAACGATGTATTACGGCGAAGAACTTGGTATGACCGATGTGTATATAGAACCAAGTGATCGCCTTGATGGCTTTTCCGAAACGGCGGCTATGGGCAGCCGAGACGCCGAAAGGACGCCCATGCAATGGGATGAAACCGCGCAAGCAGGGTTTAGCACAGCCGCCAAAACATGGTTACCTATGTCGCCCGACCACCAAGAACGCACCGTGTCCCAACAACAGAATGACGAAAGGTCATTTCTATCACTGTATCGTCAGCTTTTAAAACTGCGCTCTACAGAATCAGTGCTTCGCAATGGCAGCTTCCGACTACAGAGAAGCAATGATGACATCATGGAGTATGAGGTGTCTGGAAACGGCGGCCTATATACGACTATTATTAATTTTAGCGGTCAATCAAAGTCTATAGTGCCACCTAAAAATAACGTGATAGTGCTCTCCAGTCTGTGTGATGTTGCGCCGCTACCAACTGCCACCGAATATACCTTACGCCCCTACGAAGCAGTTATATTTCATCGAGATACACAAATAAGGAGTTCTATGGATAAAGCTTGGAAAAATGTAAACGCAATTTACCAAATTTACCCTCGAAGTTTCCAGGATAGCAACGGTGATGGTGTAGGTGATTTACGTGGTGTTATAAACCGCCTAGATTATCTGAAAGACGGGCCTAATGCGTTGGGTGTTGAGGCAATTTGGTTTTCGCCGTTTTACCCCAGCCCAATGGCCGACTTTGGCTACGATGTAAGTAACTACTGCGATATCCACCCACTTTTTGGTAACCTCGACGACTTTAAAGAGCTGCTTGTAAAGGCACACGCTCGTGACATGAAAGTTATGATTGACTTTGTACCCAACCACACCTCCGACCAGCACCCCTGGTTCTTAATGTCAAAGTCGTCAAAAACGAATGACAAACGCGAGTATTACGTGTGGCGTGACGCCAAGCCAGATGGCTCACCGCCCAACAACTGGCTCAGTATTTTTGGCGGTTCGGCCTGGCAGTGGGACGAATCGACGCAGCAATACTACCTACACACCTTCCTGAAAGAGCAACCCGATTTAAACTGGGATAATCCCCATGTACGCAGCGAAATGCAACATGTTTTGAAGTTTTGGTTCGACATGGGTGTCGATGGTATACGGGCCGATGCGGTGCGGTGGATCTCGAAGCATGCAGATCTAGAAGATGACCCTGTGAACCCCCACTACACTGGTGGCCCTGGCGAGGACGAGTTTTGGTCGTTGTTGCACAAAAACAGTCGTTTCGGCGACAAATTGTTCGACTATTTACGTGAAATGACCGATGTTGTAGCCCAGTACGAAAACCGAATTATGATTTTCGAGGATTACCCCGACGAAATTTACGATATTCGCGATCAATACCTAGGCTTTTACGGCGTAAACCCCAAAGTGAGTATGCCGTTTAACTTTGAAGGGATCGGCTTGCCGTTTACGGCCGAGGCATACCGCCGTTTTGTAGCAGAGTTTCAGGGTATGTTAAACCAAAAAGAACATACCCCAGTGTACTGTTTTGGCAATCATGACCAGCCACGGTTGGCCACGCGCGTGGGTGACGAGCAATCTCGGCTAGTGGTGATTATGCAGCTATGTTTGCCCGGCATACCAGTCATTTATTATGGTGACGAACTAAGTATGATAAACGGCGTTATTGCGCTAGAGCAAGAACAAGACCCACTTAACAAAATCAAACCAGGGCTAAACCTATGCCGCGACCCAGAACGTACTCCAATGCAGTGGAACAGCAGCCGTTTGGCAGGGTTTACCGATGGTGAACCGTGGTTGCCGATTGCGGCAGAATCGCACTACCGAAATGTGGAGGTGCAGCGCACCGATGCCGATTCGCATTTTTCGCTCTACCAGTCACTGCTACGCATGAGAGACGAACTAGACATTTTGCGTTCGGGCGACTACGAAACTTTTAGCGAACCCGATGAACCATTTTTCGTGTTTGGCAGGCGTAACGGCGAAGAACACGTTTTGGTGGTTTTGAACTTTTCAAATATGCCAACCAAATTTCAAACCCCGCACGGAGGCACGGTTTTAATTGCCTCGCACCCCGCCGACTTACCTACAATCGACAAAAAGGGTATAGTACACCTGCGACCGTACGAGGCCGCCGTTATAGAGTGCGCCAAACACCCGCTGCTAAAAACCAAAGACTAGTTTTGGGAGGACTGTCCTCCCAACGCTCCCAACGCTTCCAATATCGATGGGGCGAAAGGAAACAGATATGAATATGGCCGATGAAACAAAACTACCTTGCAGCGACAAGATCAGTTTTGACACAAAGGCACAGGCCGAAGCCACTGCAACAACAACCCACTACTGGTATGGTCATCGTCCACACGCGTATCGCTGTCAGTATTGCCAACTGTGGCATTTATCCACGAGCGAAAGTTAGTAGCTGTAGGTCATGTACGCCAAAACTTGGGAACAGTCTTAAGATTGGCGTATACTGGCTTTGTATTACCCACCAATTAACCACTGATTAAAATAGGAGTAGCAATGCCGGATAAAGTAATTTCCCAAACCGATAAACTAAACCGTTTGCGAGCCGCAGTGCTTGGCGCGAATGATGGCGTAGTAAGTACCGCAGGGCTGATTTTTGGTGTGGCGGGCGCCACAAATAATAAAGGCGCGATTTTTACGGCTGGTTTGGCTGGTCTGGTAGCGGGCGCTATAAGCATGGCTGTGGGAGAATATGTGTCGGTTAGTACACAGCGCGACACCGAGCGCGCGTATATAGAGCGCGAGAAGGCGCTGCTAAAAAAGAACCCTGCTGGGCAGCTTGAAGACCTCGCGGCTTATTACCAAGCAAAGGGTGTTTCACATAAAACAGCCATGCTTTTTGCCAAAGAATTGAGTGCCAAAGACCCCGTAAAAGCCCACTTGGCAGTCGAACTAGGACTTGACGAATCAGACCTGACGAACCCAATCAGTGCTGGCGTGGCTTCGTTTTTTGCCTTTGGAGCTGGTGCGCTGGTGCCGCTGCTTTTTGCGGTTTTGTCATCTGACCGCTTGCGAATTCACCTCACCTTAATTGCGGTGGTAGTTGCGCTAATTTTAACAGGGTATTATAGCGCCAAAGCTGGTGGCTCCAGTCGCCGTAAGGCAGTGATACGCGTGCTGATAGGTGGAGTTATTGGCATGGCTGTAACCTATGGCATCGGTCGCCTCTTCGGTACCGCGATCAGCTAAGATATCGTACAATTTTAAGGCAGTGTGTTCATATGCTTGTGTTTTAAAAAACGTAAGTATTAGGACTTACGCAAAAACCGTATAAGGCTCTCGCCACCGCGCAGCGACATAGTCGCGGAGCGGTGCCTGCTTGACCTCATATATTGTCGTGTTAAGTTCTCTTGCCTTTGTCTTCATCACCATCCAG
>JBATSO010000051.1:0-3919 GCA_049293335.1 Saccharimonadales bacterium (SeqCode) | reverse complement strand
ACATTGTTGATATGGCTCAAAAGATCGGTGAAGTTCTTGACGATCAAGCGCTACGGAATAGTTTAATCATAAAGGGCAAAGCACAGGTACAAAAATATTCTTGGGGGCGCATGGCCGAACAAACCTTGACCGTCTACGAAGATGCCCTGCAAAAAAAGACCTAGCTCCAGCTCGAGCTTGCTACCAAGTTTCTAACAGCTTCTTTATTTCAGTCGCAACTTTCTGACCATCATGCCGAATGTGACTGCGCTTTATAGCCTGGTCTGCTGGATCCTGTGAACGAATATAGTCTGCCACAAGCGCTGCCCCCACAGTGTCTGCCTGGGCGCCCTCAAAGCCGGCGGCGTCTGTGTGAACGGGCATTTCACCCTGAAGCGCATAGCGTGATTGGTGGTGTTCAGGCATAGGCTGTGTGTTGTACATGACTGTATTTATTACCCCGTCTCCAATATATCGCTCAAGCTCTCGAACATACTCCATGACGTGCCAGTCTAGATGCTGTTCGGGGCGGTTCATGAGGTTAGCAACACAAACAACTTTTGCTTTTGTTTGTTGCAAAGCATCGGCCACCCCCTCTACTAAACACAGCGGCACGAGCGTCCAGTAAAGCCCACCTGGGGCGATAATGACCATGTCTGCCTCAGTGATTGCCGCCCGAGCCGCAGGGTTTAGTTGTGTAGCTGGTGCAAGTGAAAGCCGTACCTCGTCTGGGTACCTGACTTTGTGTAGTCGCACCGTTTCTTGGCCATAAACCTCTTGGCTGCCGTCGTGCAGTATAAGCTGGTGTTTGGTAGTAGAAACAGGCAAGACAGCCCCGTGTATATCAAGCATTTTCCCCGCTACAGTCACGGCTTTTTCAAAACTGCCAAGTTTTAACTCTAGGCCAGAAAGTATGATATTACCGAGCGGATGACCACTAAGTGCCCCGCCAGCAAAACGATAATTCCAGGACTGTGCTAGGGTTTCGTTTTTACTGAGAGCGACCAGACACTGGCGCACATCGCCAGGCGGCAATACGCCGTAGTCGCGCCGCAGCACGCCGGTCGAACCACCATTGTCGCACATATTGACTACGGCCGTAATGTTAGCGGTTATATTTTTTAGACCCAACAATAGCTCGTAACTGCCCGTACCGCCGCCGAGCAGGACAATGTTTGGGCCTTTGGTTTTCATATTTTATTCGGCGGGCTTAATAACAATATGACGGTCGCGACCCTCACCTACCGAGTCGCTCACCAGACCAGCCTCGGCCGCCGCCTTATGTACCGTGCGCCGATCGGCCGCGTTCATTGGCTTAACCTCGAATGGTTCGCCTGTTTCTTTCACCTTTTTGATCCATTCTTCGGCTGTTTGTGCTAGTCTTTCGGCGCGCTGTTTTTTATAATCAGCTACGTCAACATTTACTCGCGTGACTTCAAAGTTCTGATTTTTGAGCGCACTGCTGACTAAAAACTGAAGCGCTCGCACCGTGTCGCCATGTTGGCCAATCAAAAAACCATTTAGGTGGGTCGATGGTATGTTCAGCTCAATAACTTCATTATCTTCGCTAGTGGCGTACACATCGGTGTTTAAACCAAAAAAAGATAGTAAGTCCTCAACATATTTCTTAGCATACTGAATTGCTTGTTCGACTTGGTCGTTCATAGTCTTACCTCCGTTTCTTTTTAGATTTTTTACTAGAGGGGGTTTTTGATGTTTGTGAAGTTGAGACTATTTCTGCTTCGGGGATGTTTGAGGTGTTAGAGTAAGTAATTTTGCTACCCCGTTCGGTGCGAAGCGGTTTATTGGCCGCCTGTATCATGTCTTCGCCTTCTTCTTTGAGGGCAGCCTTTTGCTGGATGTACGCCACCAACCCGCCCACAAACCAATACAGGCTAAGGGCGGCAGCTAGGTTAACCGTGAAAAGCAAAACCATAACAGGCAGAATGTATTGTGTGCTTCGCCCGACTGCCGCCGTAACTTCGGATTGGTCGGCTTGCTTGCCGTCGCCCGCCGCCTTAAGAATTTGTCGAAGTTTACGGGCGTCTTTATCGACAGGCATGAGTTGACGCGTAGAAACAAATTGCGTTGCGGCACTCAAAAACACCAGAATCAGCGCTGGAACGTATACACCCCGAGGGCTAATGGCTGCACGCGAAAGATCTACCATACCAAACAGTGAATTGTCGAATATTTTTGGGTCGGCAGCCAAATGTTTCAGCCAATCAAGGTGCTGTAGTGGCGCATAGGCAAACTGCACAATCTGATGGGGGTCACGAATAACTTTTACAAGACCCGAATACAACCCAATAAGTACAATCATTTGAACGATTAATACGGGCAGGGTGCCGAGCGGGTTAACGCCGCGCTCTTTGTAAAGTTCCATCATCATCATGGATTCTTTTTGGCGGTCGCCGGCGGCTTCTTTTTTAATACGCTTGAGTTCTGGCTGAAGCTGCCGTGTTATTTTAGTTTGGCGTAGTTGTTTCTTAACAAGCGGCCACATTAAAATTCTTATGATAATGGTGAACAAAATTATGGCTAAACCAAAGTTATGGCCTGGAATAATGGCATAAATAAGCACGAGTAGATTGAAAATTGGTTGCACAACAAAAGTAGTAAACATCTAAACCCCTTCTCTCTTAACTATAGCATGTTTGGCTGTTTTGTCAGCCCCAGAATGGGTCCCAAACCCCGCTTTTTCTAAAAGCAATGCAACCTCTTTTTTGAGGGCATCTGTAGGAATATTTGCCAGAGAATCGTTGTAGGCCGTGATGACAAACGAGTAGTTTTGCATTTTGGTCGTTTCAAGGTGGGCTATCTGGGCATAGACACGCCGCCGAATGCGGTTGCGTACAACTGCAGACTTTGAAACTTTTCGCGCTACAACCACTGCTGCTCGATAGTTTGGGAGTGCATGTTTTTTATACCGAACGGCTAAGCTACTCGTACGAGCCGACTGACTGTTTCGGTGCAGCCAGTGAAAAACAGTGCGCCCATGAAACCGAAATTTAGCCGCTAGCACCTCTGGCCGTCCTTGCTTTGCCTTATGGCTTAATGCGTTAGGCGCGCGCGACCTTTATTGCGCCTGCGCTGCAGCACGGCTCGCCCCGCTCGGGTGGCCATTCTTTTCAAAAAACCGTGCTCTCGAGCTCGGTGGCGTTTCTTTGGTTGGTAGGTCCTCTTTGGCATATCTTTCCTTTGTTTGGTTACTCAAAAGTATAGCACACGAGTAGCACAATTCGGCTAACCCTGTACCCTTTATTTGCTATTCTGAAAATACTATAGCAAAGTTATCCCCTTTTTTCTAGTTTTTTCCACAGTTTACTAGGGGTGGTTTTTTATTGTGGAAAACTTTACCCCTTTCTGCTTACTTTTGGGGTGCGAAAAGGTTGTATAAATTATTGTGGAAAACTTTACCCTTGATACGGTATAGTTATACACAGATTTGGAGAGTATCAACGTGAGCAGCACCATGGGGCAAGATCGGTTGTGGCAGACAGTTTTGGGCGATATCGAGATAAGTTTGTCGCGCGCCAACTACCTTACTTGGTTCAAAAACACCCATTTAGTGAAGCAAACTGACTCGCTTGTAGTGGTTGGAGTGCCGAATGTCTTTATAAAACAGCAGTTGGAGAAAAAATATACTCAGCTTATAAAAGACACGGTTCATAAAAACGGACTGTCAATAGAAGCGGTTGAGTATAAAATTCAAGCTTCGGCGCCCCGTTCTGAGGACGAGTCGTTGGTACTTGATTCTGTAGTAACACGGCAACTCTCTTCACAAAAACAAGCGGTACCTAGTGCGGGAGGGCCTAGCGCACTGGGTGTACGTGCTTATCGCCAGGGTATTAACGAACGATACACGTTCGAAAGCTTTATTGTAGGAGCTGGCAATGAACTTGCCTACGCGGCCTGCCAGGCAGTGGCGGCCGAGGTT
>JBATSO010000050.1:0-14550 GCA_049293335.1 Saccharimonadales bacterium (SeqCode) | reverse complement strand
ACCATGCGTGCTGCAACTTCTGCGTCAGTGAGTTTCTTACCGTATGGCATACGTATTTGTTTTTCGTCCTAAGCTATAGCTTAGACCGAACGGGTTCATGAGGCAAGGGGTAGTGAGGGGTTACATTCGTAGACATTGACAAAAGTTGTATAATTTGCTATAATAGTTCATAGGGAAATAAAATAAAAATGCCCGATGAATCGATGATTGGAATACTACAGGAAAACCGCCAAAAATTATTAGAAGGCGGGATTGCTGATAGCCGCGTAGAAGTTCAAAGACTTGGAGCCGCCAATGAGGTCGGCTTTGTAGCGCTCAGCATTATGGTTAAGCAGTTTGATCATTTATGGAACATTCAGAATATGCAAGGGCAGGTTGATAACATCGCAAACTATCTAGGGACACCACAAGAAAATAGGTAAAAATCTAGACCACAACAGGTAAAAATTGTATAATCAAAAGCAGTATGGCGAAAAAGAAAAAACAAACCAGAAAGAAAGCTCCGGAACCACAAGTGCGCGAACCATCGCCCGTGTTTGGCTATGTGCTAGCAGTGGTTTTTATACTTTCGGCAATATTTATAATTTTAGGTGGCTTTAACGCTGGCGGCAGCTTGCCTAAAGGGCTGTTTGGGGCCGCAGCCTGGGTGTTTGGTTGGGCAGCTTGGCTGGTGCCAATCACACTTTTGTATTGGGGTTTTTACAAGTTTACGAACGATGATCACCGCGTGCCCAAGGGCCGGGTGTTTAGTATGTATACATTTTTGGTACTGGCTTCGGCATGGTTTTTTACAGCTTTTTCTAACCGACAGGCTACAGGTGAGGTCACGGGCGGTCACGGTGGCCACGTAGGCGGGGCAGTGGGCGACGCCGTGCTGGGTGCGCTCGATAAAGTGCCGGCTAGTCTGCTGTTTTTTGCCTTTGGTTTATTAACATTTTTCTTTGCGTTTGGTATATCGCCTAAAGTTCTGCTGAATTTAGGTAATCTTTTTAGGCGCGACAAACACGAGCCAGAGGGCGAACTAGCCGAGTTAAAAGCAAGGGCAAGCGAGGTCGGCTTTAAGCTGAACGAGGGCGTGCCGGTCATGAAGCACGGTGAGGCCCCCACGCCAAAGGAAGAGCCGCGGCTTTCAACCTTTAAAAACACTGCCCAAAAACTAACAGCTAGCGAAACCCACGAGGCGCTAACAACTACAAATGACCCCGACTGGAAGTTCCCAGAACTAACCTTGCTCAATCAAAAGCAAGACAAAGCCGACGCAGGCAATGTTGAGGGCAATGCGCACACCATTCGCACTACCTTCCAGAACTTTGATATTAATGTTGAGATGGAGGGGGCGAACATTGGCCCAAGTGTTACGCAGTACACATTGCGTCCACCAACAGGGGTGAAGCTAACCAAAATTACGGCGCTCGAAAACAACCTGGCGCTCGACCTGGCTGCCACGAGTATTCGTATGGAGGCACCAATTCCCGGTAAGCGCGCCGTGGGTATAGAGGTGCCAAACCTGAAGCCTGCCATTGTACGCCTGAGCTCTATTTTGCAATCACGCGAGTGGGCCGAGTCGAAGGGCACGCTAACTTTTGCCATTGGTAAAGACATTGTCGGCAGGGCCGTAGTGGCTGACCTAGCTAAAATGCCTCACTTGCTGGTGGCTGGTCAAACTGGTTCGGGTAAGTCAGTTATGATTAACGACATTTTAACGAGCTTGCTGTACCGCAACAGCCCCAGCGACATGAAGCTGATTTTGGTTGACCCCAAGCAGGTGGAACTGACGCCGTACAACGACATTCCACACCTTTTGACCCCTGTTATTAACGAGCCCGAAAAGACAATTTCTGCACTCAAATGGGCGGTGGCCGAAATGGAGCGCCGCCTTAAAACTATGGCGGGCGTGGGCAAGCGCAACATTGAGGAGTATAACAACATCAAGCCCGACGAGCGCATGCCATACGTGGTGATTGTGATAGACGAGCTTTCTGACCTTATGATGATGGCTGCCCGCGATGTTGAAGCGCTGATTGTGCGGATTGCCCAAAAGGCCCGAGCTGCTGGTATTCACCTAATTTTGGCAACCCAGCGCCCAAGCGTGAACGTTATTACCGGTCTGATTAAGGCGAACGTGCCTGGGCGTATTGCCTTTACTACCCAGAGCCAGGTCGACAGCCGCACCATTATTGACATGGGCGGTGCCGAAAAGCTGCTGGGCCGCGGTGACATGTTACTATTAACCACCGACATGCCCGCGCCAAAGCGTGTTCAGGCAGCTTTTGTGTCGGACGAAGAGTCGGCCAAAGTAAATGACTTCTTGCGCGAGCAACGCGCGCCCGACTACAACGACGAAGTTGTTAGCCAGCCAGTGCAAATTGGCAAGGGCGGCGTGGTGGTGACCGATAACAGCGGCCATGATAACGCCGACGAAGACATGTTTAAAGACGCGGTGCGCGTGGTGATAGAAAACCGCAAAGCCTCGACCTCTTTGTTGCAGCGCCGCCTGCGCATAGGCTACGGCCGCGCGGCCCGCTTGATAGAGGAAATGGAAGAGCAGGGCATAATTGGCGCCGCAGACGGTTCACGCCCGCGCGACGTACTGGTGAGCAGTCTCGACCAAGTGTTTGGCGGCGGCGGTGCCGACATGGCCGATGACCTCGACGAATACGGTGTGCCAGTCGACAAAACCGACAGCGATGAATACTTAGCACGGTAAGTCTAGCGAATTTCGTTAACTCATTGAGCCGAAGGCCAACGAGGCGTTAGCCGAGCTGGCTGCAACACTAACTGGCGTGAAGCTCGTTGTTAATACCGGTAGTGGGCGGGCTTAAAGGGGCCAGCGGCAGGTATGCCGATGTAGGCAGATTGTTCATCGGTTAGTTTGGTGAGCTTGCCGCCGAGTGCTTCAACGTGCAGGCGAGCGACCTTTTCATCAAGTTCTTTTGGTAAGAAATAGACACCGACTTCGTAGTCATTGGTCCACAGTTCAATCTGAGCGAGCACTTGGTTGCAGAAACTGTTGCTCATAACAAAACTGGGGTGGCCCGTGGCGCAGCCGAGGTTCACCAAACGGCCTTCGGCCAGCAAAATAATACGGTGGCCGTCAGGGAAGGTAAACTGGTCGACTTGCGGTTTGATTTCGTCGTGCTGTATGCCCGGGACGGCTTTGAGCTGTTCGACCTGGATTTCGACATCAAAGTGGCCAATGTTACACACAATAGCTGTGTCTTTCATGGCGGCCATGTGCTGGACGGTAATAATGTCTTTACACCCAGTGGTAGTTACGAAAACATCACCTTCTTTAACGGCATCTTCCATGAGTACAACTTCAAAGCCTTCCATTTGGGCTTGTAGGGCGCATATGGGGTCAATTTCGGTTATGAGTACGCGGCAACCGTAGGTGTCGAGCGACTGGGCGCAGCCCTTGCCGACATCGCCGTAGCCTGCCACCACAGCAACTTTACCCGCTAGCATAACATCGGTGGCACGCTTAATGCCGTCGACCAAAGATTCTCGGCAACCATATTTGTTATCGAACTTACTTTTCGTTACAGAGTCGTTCACGTTTATAGCGGGGAGCTTTAGTTCGCCCTTTTCGAGCATTTGGTATAGGTGATGGACGCCTGTGGTCGTTTCTTCGGTAATGCCCTTGATGTCGGCCAGGAGCTCAGGGTGTTTGGTGTGGACGAGGCCCGTTAAATCACCACCGTCGTCGAGAATCATGTTGGGGCCTTTGCCGTCTGCAAAACGCAGGGTTTGTTCGGTACACCACCAGTATTCTTCCTCTGTTTCGCCCTTCCATGCAAAAACGGGGACCCCCGCAGCAGCAATGGCCGCGGCGGCTTGGTCTTGGGTGCTAAAGATATTGCATGAGGCCCAGCGCACCTCTGCACCGAGGGCAACCAGTGTTTCAATGAGCACGGCGGTTTGAATGGTCATGTGTAGTGAGCCGGCGATACGAGCGCCCTTGAGTGGCTGTGCTGTTTTGTATTCGGCGCGTAGGCTCATGAGCCCGGGCATTTCTTTTTCGGCCAGCGTAATTTCTTTGCGACCCCAGTCGGCTAAGCTAATATCTGCTACTTTGTAATCTTCCATGGTGTCTCCTTATGTTTCAATTAAATCTTTGAACGGGGCAGGCCCGAAGGCTTGTTCGTAGCGCTCGACAATGTCTGCTCTGGATGGGTTGTGGGTTTGAGTGCCTTTGGTTTCAACTGCAAAACTAGCACAGACAGCCCCAAGCTGCGCAGCGTCTTGCAGGGGCCAGTCGCGCGCGTAGCCGTAGACAAAGCCTGCGCGGTAGGCATCACCTGCGCCTGTTGGGTCAAGAACGAGCGTAGCACGGGCTACGCCAATTTCGATTGGTTCGGGCACCAAAGAGCCTTCTATGCGCGAACCTTGGGGCCCAGAAGTAACAATAACAACAGGAACTTTAGAGGCAATCTCTTTGCGCGACCAATTGGTACGCTGGCAAAGCACGTCCATTTCATACTCGTTTAAAAGAAGTACCTCTGCTACCTCTAGGCCAAACTGGAGTTCTTGGGCGGGGGTATTGCTAACTTGCTGCCCAACATCGTAGCAGAGCGAAAGATCCATTTTTTGGCATTCTTGAATTTGCGTAAGCATGGCCTTGGGGTCGTGCGGCGACACCACAACCAGTGGGTTTTGTTTTTCCCATGGACTAAGACTTAAAGAAGCGCTGTCGAACATAGCACCGGGGTAGAAGCCACCTATTTGGTTTTGGTCAGCATCGGTAATAACATTGAAGCTTGCGGTCATGGCGGCACTTTCGTGTACGTGAGCAATATTTATGCCTTGGTGAGCGAGTTTTTCTAGGTAGCCGAGGCCATCTTTGCCAACACTGCCAAGTAAATACGGTTCTTCGCCGAGCAGAGAAAGACTGTAAGCAATATTTGCAGCCACGCCACCGTAACTATCTTGCAGAGAGTCTAAAAATATCGAAACAGAAACGCTGCCTAGGCTGTCAGGATGAAGGTAGTCTGCATAAGAACCGCCAAAACTCATAATACGGTCGATGGCAATAGAACCTGCTAATACAATTGGCCTGGCTACACTCATTCTATATAGGGTAGCAGTTTCGACGGTTTTAAGAAAGACCGAGTCTATCAAGCGCAGCAGTTATAGCAGTGAAAAGGAGTAATTAAAAAATGTGTTCAATTTGCAGAGCAGACAAACTAATTATAGTTGTAGCTAGTACAACAAACCAAAATTGAATAACAGATTGGGATAGACATTTTTACTACACATTTTGCTTGCGCTTTTGGTTTGAGCGGGCTACCATGGAGTTAAAACAAACAAGCCGAAATGAGGGAGAGTAGATGGCGGCAGCGTTTGAAGCATTGAGAGACTGCAACAGGCAAAGCGGCCATCTCCCTCCAGGCTCTAAGGGCCTAACCGATAGCACTGTATATGAATCTCCTGCCCACAGCGGCAGGAGTTTTTCTTTGGTAAACCAAACCGTTGGTGATGACGATAACTACCCAACCGATTTACTAACTGGCCTACCTTTGCCCATTCTAGTTCGGCGGGTTGACTTGGCTAAACATGTTCAAACAAGTGACCACCATATGTTCTATAGAAGGCGCCACGCTGACCTCGAAGGCGCTGTGGAATATGATAGGGTACATAATATTTTTCGAGTTGTGGACAAGTTGCCACTGGACCAACTCGGTGGATTGGCTGTGCGAGTTTCTAGAGTCGAACGGTTGCCCACGACTGTTCACAATAATGTACACAAAAGGTACCCATATGGACCAACGCTGCCGCATACACGTGCCGAAAAATTTGCAGTCGTTTTGAAGGCACACACAGGAGTGTTGCCGCGTGAATGTCTTGCGGTCGATAAGGGGGGCGATATAAAGCGCCAACGTATGTTGCCCACTGACTACACGTACTTTACGGCCGCAGGGCTCGTGCACCCCGAAACATATCGTTATAGGAGGCCACCCAACTATCAACAGTATGTTCTTAGTGCATTTTTGCTAGGCTATCTTGCAACGCAAGACCTTTCGCATGTTGAACAAGATGTTGAAAGATTTAAGAATGCATCGAACCATATGCGCAGGATTTCGTTCGCAAAAACGCTGCTCGATGCCGCAATACAGACGGCAGTAGACCCCTTAGTACAGAGCTACGATTTATATAAAAGGCAGGCGGTTGTAACACTTCCGCGGGGTAGTACACGGCAGGCCTTAATAAGCCACGTGTGGCAAATTGTTGAACCAAAAACTGCATACGCGGTCAGTCTATTCCAGAAACAGCTAAGAGTGGCTTGACTAACAGGGGTGACCACGCTATACTTGAACTCACTATTAACTCAGCCTGTATCCAATAGGGAGTATAGGCTTTAACCAAAGGAGTACATCTTGAACCAATACGAGATTGCTATTTTGTTCGATCCAGGTCTAGAAGTAGATCTAGAAAAGGCGACCACTAAGGTCGAAAAAATATTAACTGATAATGGTGCGACCATTACCAACACCGATAACTGGGGCAAGAAAAAACTGGCCTACCAGATCAACAAGCACGATCAGGCAGTCTATGTTTTTTATACAGCCGAGATTCCTGGTTTGAACGTAAAAAAAATTGAATCAATTTTGAACATTACCGACGAGGTAATTCGATTTTTGATTACCCGCCCCGACCTAAAAAAGATTGCTAAAGCCGAAGCCGCCAAGGCCTTGAAGGCCGAGCAAGCTGCTAAGCGCGGCGAGCGTGACAACGACAAAGAAGAGGACGAGGAATAAATATGGCAAAGATTTTTAAACACCGCACCGATGTTGCATATTTTGACTATAAAGATTTTAAAACTCTGCAACGTTACATAAACCAATATGGTCAAATTGAGTCGCGCAAAAAAACTGGCTTGACCGAAAGCCAACAGCGACACCTGGCAGTTGCCATTAAGCGTGCCCGCCACATCGGCTTGTTGCCGTTCGTAGCAACAGCCTAGGAGCAATTTAGCAGAGAGCAGACATACCTTGGGCAGAAATTTTGCAGGTGGCACTGGGTAAACTTATAGGCACTGGTGCCCGCGACCCGATATGTCAAATTTCCGATATCTGACGCCTGTTTATCTGCTAAATCCACTTGACGGCGAGACCGACTGAGCGTAGGGTGGATAGTACAAACTAATGGTAAGGACGTAGTTCCTACAAGGAGGACGAGATGGCTCGATCATTCAACCAAGTAATCTTAATGGGGAATCTTACTCGCGACCCGGAGCTAAGGCAGACCCCAAATGGGCAGAACGTATGTAGCTTTAGTCTAGCGCTTAACCGCTCGTACAAGGGTGCTGACGGCCAATGGCAAGAAGCGACCGACTACATAGACATAGTGGCCTGGGGGCCGCTGGGTGAGCGCGTAGCGCAGTATCTAAGCAAGGGTCGACCATGCCTCGTAAACGGCCGTTTACAAAGCCGAAGCTGGGAACAAGACGGCCAAAAGCGCAGCAAGGTTGAGGTGGTTGCTCAAGATGTTACGTTCTTGGGTGGTGGCCAGGGCCAGGGTGATGGCGCGGGTGGCGGCTACCAAGGTAGCTCAAATTCTGATGGTGGCACAAGCAAACCAGCCGCCAAAAAGAAGGATGATGTTGTAATAGATGACATTGGCAACGAGCCCATTAATCTCGACGACATCCCGTTCTAAGCTAGAAAAATCTAGAAGATAGGTGAAATAGGAATATGACAAAACAAGCAGAAGGCCATCGTGTGATAGATCTAGGCACAGTTACCTATGTTGATGAGCCGAATGGTGTCTCGTGGCTCACGTTTCCTGCGCTTCGGCTAACAAACCATCCCCTAAAGAGTAACGGTGAAGACTTTGATATTGTTCCAATTGCCAGCGAAGTACTAGTTGCAAAAAAGGGTGGAGAGCTCGTGGTCGAGGATATGTTTGGCGTAGATGTTAATCTGGATGCACTCTCCCCGGCAGATGTCGCTCCAGAAGTACAGAGATATGTTGAACCTGCTACTGAAGAAGCGTTACGTTCTTTTTACGTGCGATGAGCTTAGTAGCTGAAATTAACAAAATTGATCGGCAGATTAAGGTGATTGTGCGGCAGTTGAGTACCGAAAATCTCTCCCAGGCTGAAAAGAAGGCGCTGCAACAGATAAAGCTGGGCTGTAACGAACTGAAGTTAGACGTTCGAGATTACGAATACGCCGAAACGCGAGCCGAGCAGCTTAAATGGGCCAAAATAGCACAGCACAACCTAAAGGCTGTTGAAACGCTTGTTCTGCAAAATGGGACGATATTTGGACCAGTCGATGTTGCAGAACTAAGTGCGCGGATAGAGGACATCCGGGCCAAACTTATATAAGAAAGGAGTAAGAAGTAATGGCGCTCAGTATTACGAACTTAAAAAAAGGGGTGGTGTTTCAGTTTGAGGGCGAACCATTTCGAGTTGTTGAATACAACCAAAAGGTGATGGGGCGTGGGGGGAGCATTGTAAATGTGCGCATTCGCAGTCTGCTGGATGGCAAAGTGCTCGAGAAAACCTTTAAGGGCAATGAGCAACTTGAAAGCGCCGATGTTACGAACCAAACGGTGCAGTATTTGTACAATGATGGCACCGTTTTTCACTTTATGAACCAAGAAAGCTTTGAGCAATTTGAAGTGAGTGGCGAGCTGATGGGTGACGGCGCCGGCTACGTAAAAGAAGGCGATATGGTGAGCTTACAGTTTTTTAACGGTGTGCCCATAAATGTAGAACTACCAAAAAACGTACCACTGCTGGTAACTTACACAGAAAATGCTGTAAAGGGCGACACGAGCAGCTCTATTACCAAAGACGCCACGCTAGAAACAGGTATTACCATTAAGGTTCCAGCTTTCATAAAACAGGGCGATGTGATTTCGGTCGACACCAGCAATGGCGCGTACCGCGAGCGAGTGAAGGAATAGGCTCGTGTCATTCCCGCGCAGGCGGGAATCCATCTTATGTATACATACTACGTCTATATATTAGCAAGTAAACCAAACGGCACACTCTATGTTGGCGTGACGAATAATCTTGAGCGTCGTTTGTTCGAGCACAAACATGAACTGGCTGATGGTTTTACGAAAAAATATGGTGTAAAAACACTGGTGTATTATGAAGAATCAACGAGTATTGGGGCGGCCATTACTCGGGAAAAACAACTCAAAAAATGGGAACGTGCATGGAAGGTTCGACTCATTGAAGAGGGAAATCCGTACTGGAAAGATTTGAGTTTAGAGTGGGGCACGGATTCCCGCCTACGCGGGAATGACAGTGATGTGGTGAAGGTGCAGGTATGAAACAGCGGCTAGATGTGGCAATGGCGGAGCGGAGGCTGGTAGCCAGCCGGTCGCAAGCTGAGTCTTATGTGCGCCTCGGCCAGGTCAAGGTAAATGGTGTGGTTGCAGCGAAAGCTGGCCAAATGGTTTCTGAGGATGACTTAATTATAGTAAATGCTGGCCAGCAGTATGTCAGTCGGGCGGCGCTCAAACTAGAGAGCGCGGACAGTGCATTTCACATTGATTGGCGCGGTAAAACTGTGCTCGATGTAGGCAGTAGCACGGGCGGGTTTACTCAGTATGCGTTGCTGCATGGCGCCAAAAAAGTGATTGCCGTAGATGTTGGTACCGAGCAACTGCACCCAAGTTTACGCGGTGATGCGCGGATTGAACTGCATGAAAAAACAGATATACGCGATGTGTGGTCTAGCCAAACAGAGTCAATAAATATGAGCCATGAGATAAGAAAAAAAGCAGTTTTCATACAAAAAAGCATAGATATCGTTGTAGGGGATGTCAGTTTTATAAGCTTGCGCGAGGTACTTCCTCATGTCTCAAAACTCATGACTCATAACTCTGTTTTGGTTGCTATGGTTAAACCGCAGTTTGAGGCAGGGCAGAGCAACCAGAAACACAAAGGCGTTATTAAAAACGATAAAATGCGCCGGGAAATTTTAAAAGACTTTGAAAATTGGGCACAAAAACAGTTTAAAATTCTCGATAAGAAAGACTCTGAAATAGCTGGTGGTAAGGGCAATATAGAGCGCTTTTATCTTTTACGCAAGCTTACATAAAGGAATATTGTGGTTAGCTTTTGGTCGGTGAGTGGGTGTTAGATTTATTTCCAGTTGAGGCGTGAATAATAGTAGCTCCTCTTTAGTTAACCCTGTTACAATAGTGCTTATGCATTATTTCCCGAGTCGTAGCTATGCTGGTAATTTGCTGGCAGATCAGCTTGAAAAAAAGTATCGCTACGAAGATTGCGCGGTGTTAGCGCTTGGGGACGGCGCCGTAATGGTAGGTGCAGAGATTGCCAAGCGGCTACACTGTGTGTTAAATATGCTGCTTTCGGCAGCGATTCATTTACCGCGCGAAACAGAGGCGTTGGCAACAATAAATAACTTTGGCGGCGTAACATTTAACGACAAATACAGTCCAGGCGAACTCGAGGAGCTAAAAGCTGAGTTTTTTAACTATATCGAACAACAGAAGTTAGAAAAAAAGTTTGAAATGAACGAACTATTAGGCGATGGTGGCGTGCTGAGCGCCGACCAGCTACGAAACCGCAATGTTATTGTTGTTTCGGATGGTTTGATGAGTGGCTTTTCTATGCGGGCAGCGGCGGACTACCTGAAGCCTATTAAAATTCAGCGCATGATAATGGTTACGCCGTTTGCAAGTGTCGGGGCGGTGGACCAAATGCATATATTGGCCGATGAACTTATTTGTTTGAATGTAATTGAAGATATTATTTCAATAGACCACTATTATGATGACAATACATTGCCCTCTCACGATGCGATCATAGATATTCTTTCAAGAATTGTGCTGAACTGGAAATAGATGGGTGACTATTCTATAAAGCTGCTAAGTGCTTCGGTATCTTTAATGACTATGTGAGATTGTTCGGTGGTAATAATACCCTTACGTTCAAATTCCGAAAGCGTGCGACTAGTGGTTTCGCGGGTTGCACTTATGGAACTAGCAATATCTTGGTGGCGAAGCGGCGCCTCGAGACGGATGCCACCCACGCATTCTACGCCAAAGCGCTCAGACATGCCCAGCAAAAACGACGCCAAACGTTCACGTACCGTGCGATATTCGAGTGTCATTATGCGTTCGCCATGTAAACGGTACATGTCGGTTAGGAGTTTTACGATGGGAATAGCGATATCGGGGTGGTTTTGTAAGTTATCTAGAAATACTTCTTTTGATATAACCCAGGTGGTGGTTGGCGCAAGGGCGCTGTAGATAACAGGGCGGTCTTTGCCCGTAACAGCCCAGGTGAGGCCCAGCATTTCGCCACTTCGGCGCAAAATAAGCAAATTTTCTTCGCCGTATTTGGTAATATCGTAAGCTTTAACGAGACCGGATTCAATATAAAAGACACCATTTGGTGAACCGCCTGGCCGAACTACGAATTCACCTTTGGAAAATTCATGCTTGGTTCCAGTGTGGAATAAATCGACCAGTGCCGCCAGCTGCTTTTCATCTGCTAGCATAGGGTAATTATCACATATAACCTTGCCACGTGTCTACAGTTTTACATGCCAGCCGATATCGTTGTTTACGTTTAAGATGTATGGGTGTGATAAATGTCTCTCGCGGACTGTGATGAACTTAACTGCATGAGGAAAAGCAAGCCTCATACTAAGTAGCAATAGGGTTCTACTTGTCAGTAGATGAGAAAACTCTAAGGGGGGAGCAATGGTAACCGCAAGAACAGTCACCAAACAATTACGCAAGGCAGGCTGCGACTACGCCGTATGGGGTCGTACGGAAATACACGAACTCACAAACTTACTCATGGATGATGAACAAATTTTTCAAGCAGTAAACGGCTACTACGATGGTGGTTTTGCGCTGCTTTGCACTACCAACTACCGAGTGCTGGTTGTTGATAAAAAACCATTCATTCTCACCGTTGAGGACTTGCGTTACGACATGATTGCAGAGGTAGATTACAGCTCACGGGTGGTTACTTCTGTCCTTCACATATTTACGCCCATGCGGACGCTAAGTTTCACGAGCTGGAGCAAAATAAAGCTACGTAAAAGCATGAACTACATTCAGCAACGGGTGATGGAACTTAGAAATAATGAGTACCTTGCCACTCAATTTGGCGCTGATCAGCAGATGCAGGTGGCTACTTCGAAATCTCATCGTAAGTTACTGCCTAAGCTTCGCGCTCGGCAACGGGTACCGCAAATGGTGCCAACTATTAAGGGTGTAGAGCAACCAATTGCAGAATTCGACGCTTACAAAGCCCCTATGCCGCGAAAAATCATTAACCCTTACACCAAAGTGCCGCTACTAACCAGACGCCGTAAGTACCCTAGTTTTTATTGATAAACCCCGAGCTTCTTACACGTTAAACTTGAACTCAACGACATCATCGGGGTGCATGATGTAGGTTTTGCCTTCGGTGCGAACCTTGCCCGCAGCACGCGCCGCACTGAGCGAACCAGCGGCTAGGAGGTCTTGGTAGTGCACAACATCGGCAGCTATAAAGCCGCGCTCAAAGTCACCATGAATAACACCGGCAGCTTGTGGAGCAGTGTTGCCGCGGCGGATTGTCCAGGCGCGGACTTCTTTATCGCCCGCGGTTAAATAACTTTGCAGGCCCAGGGTGTCAAAGGCGGTGTGAATAAGCTGTACCAGGCCAGATTCGCTTTGGCCGTAGCTTTCGAGTAGCTCGACTCTATCGTTTTCGCCGAGACTACGTAGTTCGTCTTCCAATTTAGCACTGACAAACAGGGCGGGGGCTGGCGCAACGAGGTCACGCAACTGTTGTTTTTTGGCTTCATCGCCCAGCTCGTTTTCGCCGAGATTAAACAGGTACATGACTGGCTTGAGAGTAAGAAGCTGTAGCTCATGTTGAAGCCAGGTACTGTGTTCGGCGGGAGCGTCGTGAAGTACGCTGGCGGCAGTTTGGTCGTTGTTTAGCGCCTGGTACACAGTGTCGAGTAGGTCGCCGTACGGTTTTAGTTTAGGGTTAGCTTTGACTTCTTTAGCAAAGCGCTGGCGGCGGTTTTCAACAGTTTGGAGGTCTGCCAAAATAAGTTCGGTTGTAATAACGGCTATGTCTTTTTTGGGGTCGTGTTGTTCGTCTACATGCAACACGTTACTATCTGTAAACGCACGCACCACATGAACGATAGCGTTTGTTTGGCGAATATGACTCAAAAACTTATTGCCCAAGCCTTCGCCTGTGCTTGCGCCCGCAACCAGGCCTGCAATGTCAACAAATGTTACCGTAGCAGGTTTAATGGGGGCGTTGTGGTACAGCTTGCTTAACTCTGACAAACGTGGGTCGGGCACGGGCACGATGCCAGTGTTTGGTTCGATAGTGGCGAAAGGGTAGTTGGCAGCCAAAATGTTGCTATCGGTCAGCGCATTAAAAAGCGTTGACTTCCCAACGTTGGGCAACCCCACAATTCCTATAGATAGCATTTAAACCAACCTTTCGGTCTTTTGACAGGTTAGTTGACAATTGGTCTGAAAAGCTAGATTCATGTAGTTGTTTTGTGAAGTACCCGTTGCTATCGTTAGCATAGTACCCAACTTGTTCTGTCGCTGGAATTGGAATACGACCCCATATAGTGACCTCCTGCTTAGTTGCTTCTATTCGTAACAAGTTTTCTTATAACAGATTTCTTATCTGCAAATCTAGACTTTGCAGTAATTTTAACACGCCGTCAGTCAGTTGTTCCACTGGAATAACAGGCTTGTTAACAAGTTCTGCCTCAATGCCTGACATCTCAGATACTATATCTGCACGCTCGGTATTGGTTTCGTGAAAGTTATCCTTGTAAAGACGTTCTGACATTACTCCCCGACCGTAGGCTTTAGTGTAGCGGCGTTCCTCATCATCTAAGCCCTTGAGACGCTTTTTAAGTGCTACCTGGCTTTCTAGTGGGGAAGAGGACTTCTGCCAGCGTTCCGCTTGTTTGATGACCAGTGAGGGGTCGCTAAGTAACGCTTTTATATTGTTCCACACCAATGCGTCAAACACGGGTGCGTTGATACCGTGCTCGTAGCATTGGCGAGGTAGGGTGAACTTACTAAACCTGTCGGTGCAACGATAGTAAGGTTCCCTTTGTTGGCAGGGTCGCCAGTACGGGCTTTACTGCATTACATATGAGTCCAGCAGCTTACGCTGCCAGCCTCATGGCGGCTACATCGCCAAAAGTCTCAGACGAGGTGCTCGGGGAAAAGGTAGCTTGACGTATCGTCCCAGCTTAACGGTTTAGGGACCAATTCTTGGTGAATTGACTCCATTCCACCCAGACTAAAATCCACATCTTCCCACTGGTAGGATTCTTTCATTAGCTCTAGCATTGATACGGCTTCTTTCTGAACGTATGGTTTTTCAGTAAATCTGCTCCACCAGCCCAATTGCCGAATGAAGAAATAAAATACTACCTTATCTCTACCAAATAGGACTTACGCACTTGCATAAAACCGCGCCGTCAGGCACGCTATTTCTGTAAGGAGAAAACAAATATGGTAACAAATGTATCAAGTCGGTGAGTGTCACCGCTCAGATGTATGGGCAGTTTA
>JBATSO010000049.1:0-4741 GCA_049293335.1 Saccharimonadales bacterium (SeqCode) | reverse complement strand
ACCATGCGTGCTGCAACTTCTGCGTCAGTGAGTTTCTTACCGTATGGCATACGTATTTGTTTTTCGTCCTAAGCTATAGCTTAGACCGAACGGGTTCATGAGGCAAGGGGTAGTGAGGGGTTACTTTATATATAGCCTTATTATAACTCACAGTATATAAGTGCGAACCAAAGCAAACTACGGAATTATGTGACGAATGCTCACTAAGTGATAGCGACACTACATTAAAGAACCCACCAAACACTTTGGCGCGGATATTACACAAGCGCATATATTTCGGATTCTGTCAGCTCATATATCGTGGACGCTCAAACACCTCGCCATGAACGCCTACAGGTAGTACATCGGGCGGCTAGAGCAACACCTCGAAATTAAAGCCCTAGCCTTGCGGAAGATCTCTTAAGCAAAGCCCGACCCCAGGAAAGAGCAAAATAACTACTCAAAATACCAAATACTACAGCGAGACGACCCCGAAGCCTACAAGAATCACCACAAGGGCAAGCTAGAAGAATACCAACAGCTTGTCAATGCTCGTGAAGCCAGTCTCACTAAAGCCGAGAAAGAGCTGAAGCGTATAAGTCGAGCCTTACCAACCCAAGAATAATTCGTTGAACTAATCCACTCGTATCTGGAAACACTGCTCAAAAGCAAGGATTTAGTCGAAGAAGATTTAGTGTACCGTGAGGTGGTGTTGAACCTACGTGCTGGTAACGATGTTGTATCTGTTATAAAGCTAAATCCACCATACAATTTGATGGTGGATTTAGAAAAAGTTCCTTCTGGTCGGGGTGACAGGACTTGAACCTGCGACCTCACGGCCCCCAGCCGTACGCGCTACCAACTGCGCCACACCCCGACGATGTGTGTAAACTTATCATACCTTATTTCATAGGGGCCGTGAACCTCACGGTCACCTTTGGCGACCCCGTCGCCACATCTTTGAAAAACAAGTTTTCAAGAGTGGGCTCCCTTGCGACCCGCCACTGGCGGCTCTCACCCCAGCCGTACGCGCTACCAACTGCGCCACACCCCGTCGTCACAGTGTGGCTTCTGCTTCCGCTGCGCCAAAATGAGCCACGGCTATTTTGGTGAGCTGCAGCATTCGCCAACTGCTCCTCTCAGAATTTCATTCAGTCGCTTTCGCTCCTTGGATTGAAATTCTGTTTTGACCAAGTGATATTATAACATCCTAGCATGATAAGATATGTGTTATGTGGGTAGAAACGAAACACGGGCTTTATAAACAATTTGTCTTTAGTGACTTTCACCATGCTTGGGCATTTATGCAGCGGGTGAGCACAATTATGAACCAGCTCGAGCAATATCCGCGCCTACAAAGCACTTGGAACGTTGTTGAAATTTGGATTGTTCCTAAAAACTCCGAGCAGCAAGTTACTCAGGAAGAGCAAGGTCTAGCAGCCGCTATTGACGCTGTTATAGACGCAAAGTCAGAAAAGAATTTAGCAAATGGCGTAGAGAAAAACACAACAAAAATAACAGAGGTGCAATTGTATGCAGATGGTGGCTCACGGGGCAATCCTGGTCCTTCGGCCTGCGGTTTTGTGGTGCTTAATATGGATGGTAGAGTACTGCTGCGCAAGGGGAAATACATAGGAATTACAACAAACAACCAAGCAGAATACCAGGCATTAAAGCTTGGGCTTGAAGAAATATTGCATACATTTCAGTCGCGGTCGGTGCATGTTTACATGGATAGCTTGCTGGTAGTAAACCAAATGAAACGTATATTTAAAATTCGCAACCGAGACCTTTGGCCCGTGCACGACGCTATACAGCAAATGCTCCTACAGTTTGAAAAGGTTAGCTTCGATCATATACCACGCGAACTTAATAAACTGGCCGACGCAGAAGTCAATAAAGCGCTCGACAACGAGCAGGGCAGCCCAGCCGAGCACGTTGGTTAGCGCGTCTCCATACGTGTAAGTAAGACAAATCTGTTAGAATATGATTATGGTTGGCGCCTTCTTTAGCTGGTGGTATGGGTTGGGGTTGAATGTGCAAATGCGCAGTATTTCGAACCGCTATGTACGCTGGGTTGATTATTTTTCGTTTGCGATGTTGGTGCGAACGCTTTTTGCGCCGTTTCGTCAGATTGCTGCCGGCAAAGTGGGTGGTTCGTTCGACGTAAAGTTCCATGTTTGGCTTGACCGATTAGTTTCTCGATGTGTTGGGGCGGTCGTGCGCATACTAACACTGTGTGCAGGGGCGGTTTTTATGGTGTTTGTGACGCTGTATAGCGCTTTGCAGTTTGCAATATGGCTACTGCTTCCCGCGCTTCCTGTAGTAGTGACGGCTTTATTCATAATGAAGTGGATGCCATGGATACGGTAAATTTGCAGTCTCTGCGGGCGCGAAAGGCCCGTTTAGGAAAGGCTTTACACGGGAAAGACGGTGTTCTGGGGGCGCTTTCGGCACTACTTGCTCTCGGAGGAACTGGTTTATTAAGTATGCAGTTTGCTGGGGGCTGGCTGGTGTTCGCCCTAGCGCTTTGGCTCTTTATGCTGGTCGTTTGGTACAAGCTAGATCTGTGCGACATTGCTGTTGGTGCAGGCGGTTCGGTTGAGGATAGGCTAGAGAGTCCTGTGTTAGGAGTTTTTGCAGCCCAGCCGACACCAAAACATATTGCGGCGGCCTTAGAGCGGTCAGCATCTGCAAGATTTGTGATGATTAGATTGGGTTTACCTCATTCTGCGATGGTAGAATTTTCTTCAGATAATGTCGAAGATGCAGCGGCGGTGTGGCAAAAAGCCGAGGTGTATCGGCAGCAATTAAACGAATCGATCATTCGGGGGAGCACGCTTGTGGCTGCGCTTTGCGCAACTCAAAACCAGCTAAAGGGCCTCTTGCCGCACGCTCAACTCGAAGTAGAAGATGTAGTGAACGGGGCAGCCTGGTTTACGCGTATTCAGCAAATAATAGACGAAGACAAAGTGCCAAAGCCCGACGGAGGGATTGCACGTGACTGGAACTTCGGGTACGCCAACCTGCTTGAACGGTTTGGCACAAACATTAGCCAACAAGTCGCGCACGGTGGTCTACTGCATGTAAAGCTGGACTCGCACATCAGTATTCTACAGCAGTTACAAGATGTGTTTAGCAAAGATGGACGACAAAATGTGGCGTTAGTGGGTAAGCTTGGTGCAGGTAAGTCAACAGTGGTTCAGGCCTTTGCACAGTCGCTACAAAATGCAAAAAGCCAGGTGGCGGCGAGCATCAAATTTCGCCAAATTATTCGACTCGATGCAGGGGCGCTGATACGAGCAGCCAGGAATCGTAATGAGCTGGAGGGGCTCGTACAACAGCTATTTATAGAGGCTTTTCAGGCCAAGAACATCATACTATTCCTCGATGATGCGCAGTTGTTTTTTGAAGACGGTAATGGCTCGGTTGATTTGGCTTCAACACTGCTGCCGATTCTAGACGGCGGTCGTTTGCGCATACTACTGGCGATGGATGAGCAGGCCTATTTGCGTATTGCTCAACGAGATCCAGCCCTCACAAGCGTGCTCAACCGCTTAAATGTGCCCACCGCCTCAGAGTCAGAAACGATGGCAGTCATGCAAGACCAGGTGTTACAGATTGAGTCCGAGCAAAAAGTGACCATTAGCTTTCAGGCGCTCAAAGAAGCTTATCGCCTGAGTGAGCGCTACCAGCACGAGATTGCCCAGCCCGGTCGGGCTGTGCGCTTGCTAGAGCAGGCTGCTCGCCATGCCGAAAACGGTTATGTAACAGCCGATTCTGTTGCCTCGGCAATTGAACAATCCAGCGGTGTTAAGGTAGCTCGGGTGGCGGACAATACTGCCGAACGCGACACGCTGCTCAATATGGAAAAGCTGATTCACGAGCGTATGGTCAACCAAACAAGGGCTGTTGCGGCGGTCAGTGATGCGTTGCGGCGGGCAAGAGCAGGGGTACGCAACGAAAAGCGACCAGTCGGTACCTTTTTATTCCTGGGCCCAACAGGGGTTGGAAAGACTGAGCTGGCTAAAGCCTTAGCAGCCGTTTACTTTGGTGGTGAGGACCACTTGGTACGCGTTGACCTAAACGAATATGTTCGCCCCGAAGACGTTGCTCGGCTGATTGCCGATGGTGCCGAGGACCCACACAGCCTGACTGCCAGTGTTATGAAGCAGCCTTTTTCGGTCGTTTTGCTCGACGAAATCGAAAAAGCTCACCCCCAGGTACTTACAACGCTTTTGCAAATGCTTGACGAGGGTATACTACGAGACATCAATAACCGAGAGGTTGGTTTTCGCGATGCGGTAGTTATAGCAACCAGCAATGCTGGTGCAGATCAAATACGCAAGCGTATTGACGAAGGGCAGCAGCTCGAGGAGTTCGAGTCAGATATTGTGAATGAACTGATTGATAGCCAGCAGTTTAGGCCAGAGTTTCTTAATCGCTTCGATGAAATTGTGGTGTTCCGCCCACTTACAGAGGCCGAGCTGGGGCAGGTGGTAGAGGGCATGATTAAGCAGATAAACGCTACGCTCGCCCCTCAAAAAGTACAAGTTGTACTTACGCCAGGCGCTATTACAAAGCTGGCGCAAACGGGGTATGACCCCAGGCTTGGCGCTAGGCCAATGCGCCGTGTGGTGCAGCGTTCGGTCGAAAACCTGGTAGCAAAGATGCTGCTTGACGGCTCTGTGCAGGCGGGGCAGACAGTCACGATTTCGGAAGAAAATATTTAGACGTGGCTGCGTCAAGGACGGACCCTGAC
>JBATSO010000048.1:0-14415 GCA_049293335.1 Saccharimonadales bacterium (SeqCode) | reverse complement strand
TCCCCAGCCAAATAAAAAGAGTCTACCCCAAGGTAGGCTCTATTTATATTGTTTGAGATTGGAATACGTGCACCCGACCATATTTGTGACTAGCGCGAAAGCCACCAGTAGCAGGTCGTAAAGAAGCCCCCCTCTTTATAAACTAGGTTCGTAAAGATGTAGCTACGAGCCCGCCAGAGGCTAATCGAGCGCCTTGTGTGGCATCATGCTACATCCAGTGACTGGTTCTGTAAAACAAAGCCCTTCGGCAGTTTTATATATTCGGCATGTGCCAATGCAATATCACCAAGTACAGAGTAAACCTTGGGTAAGCGTTCTAAGTATGCCCTTTTACGCTCCGCGGTATTTTTTGCGCCTAGAGTATGTTGTGCAAAACTCCTCGCTGCACTGCTTATGATAGCCAATGGAACTTTCTGTGGGGCTGTATGCGCAAGATACAACAACAGACTTTCTATTGGCAGCATAAAAAATGCACTAATCTGACTAGTTGAATCTAAGGGTAGTTCACTACTGCGCCGTATGACTCCGTGTTCGACTAATGCATTTATTTTGGCGCGTATGCCTTCGGGAGATAAACCGATTGTTGCAGGATGCGCGTTCACAATTTTGGTGGCATTGAGACCAAGGGCTGTGAGGTTATCCATTTTGGCGCGTATGCCTTCGGGAGACAAGCTGATTGCTGCAGGATGTGCGTTCACAATCTTGATGGCATTGAGACCAAGGGCTGTGAGGTTATCCATTTTGGCGCGTATGCCTTCGGGAGATAAACCGATTGCTGCAGGTAGTGCGTTCACAATTTTGGTGGCATTGAGACCAAGGGCAAGCATAGTCGATTGTGCTAACAGTACGGTGCTAATTGGCACTGCTCGTTCGTTAGTGTTTCTGAATATTCTGTAGCTCTCAGCTACCGGGTGGTCTGGATCGGCCCAGCCAAGAACTTCCCCAAAAAACTCTTCTCGCGCCCGCATTACCGAATCGACAGTCTCAGGATCTGTATTTTGCGTAAGCTGGAGCGAGCCAGTCATAACCATATTTTCTAAACCGCGTAGTTCATCTACAGAGTATTTACCGCCAGTAAACACTGCTATTGTATCTTGTAAAGCGGGTAAAAGACACTCAAATGAAGGGATTGTTTGAACAGAGGCAAACTCATGCGAAGATATATTCATGATCGCTACATTATACAATAAATTAATCTTTGTAGCAAGTTTTATTTTAATTAAATAACCACGGATTCCACGGATTTTTAATGAGGTTGCGGCTGCTTGCTTTCAAAATAAGAGGTTCGACCCCACTCGAAATCGAAGCAATCCAGGCTAGTAATAGGTTCATCTCACTCCATTATAGCCTTCGAAATCAAGCCGTGGCTATATCAAACTACGCTTTCTTTATAGTTTGTGTTTTACTCTAGGAATCGACCAGTAATGCACCTAGAATGTAACTATGAAATATTTTTATTTGCTGAGTGGCGGCCTGTTGGTGAGTGTGGTGCATGCTTTTATTGTGTGGTTCCATAGAAACGAGCATAGAAACACACTGAGTGAGCATGCCGTTATAACCCGTCGGACCCATGTGTTGTATTTTCTGACCCATCTGTATACCGAGGCTACCTACTTGGCTTTTTCTCATCAGTTTTTCGTGGTTGAGCATGGTCTTTACCTAGCCCATTACTTAAATATTGTGTTTGCGGCGCTCGACTTCATACAGGCACTTTTGCCTTCTCGAGGTAAGACCGAAAAAATTCACTTTGCCGCAGCCTACACTTCGTGGGTTTGTTTTTTGGCGGCTGGCGTATTTGCGCTTTTCAGCCTACAGGTTCACTACCCATATAGTGCAGTAGTAGCTTGTTGTTAGTGCCCGTGCTCGGCCTATTTATTTTTATGCACTCTCAAAGAGCCAAGCTGTATCCCTACCAGCTCATGCTGGTGCCGTTGTTTGTAACGTACATGCTGTTCGTAGTGATTGGCTCTCGATAGCTCACCCTACAAACTCGAAACCCAAGCTAATTAAAAAACCAGCCCTGGGGGCTGATTTTTAGTTGTGGCTCAAACACGTACGTAGAATGTTTCAGCCGACTTCTCAAAACTCCACGTTTTCAGATTGTCGTTGTCGTTATTAAGGTGTCTCGCAAATCACCTTAAGAAACGATATGTATATTATAGCACAAGTTTTTTCGGCACAATACATCTGTTGGTTTTTGCCGTTGTGATTTATATAACATGTAATTCTACCCCTGTTGAAAACCAAAAAAAATATATTGTATAGTATGTTTTTAATGCTAGCGGTCGGCGCTAAGACAACAAAAAACCGACCCGTAAGTCGGCTTTCAGGCCCGTGAGTAAGTATCTGCTACTCGGCAGGTGCTTCGTGAAACGGTTCGGCGGCGGCTTGTGGTAAAGGAGTCGCCGCTACAGCAGCCTGTGCGCCATTTGGCTGCAAAATACTGTTTACAATTTGGTCTATTTGGTCATTTGTCATGTTGGCCTTGACGCTGTAGCCCGCTATACCAAGTTGGCGTAAGTTGGCCGGTGCTTCAGCCTCGTTGAGGTTGGAAATAATATAAACCGGAATGGTTTTGCCCCAATCGCTTGCCCGCATAGTTTCGAGCACTTGGCCACCGGGAATGTCAGGGATCATAAGGTCAAGCAACACCAGGTCTGGCAGTTCTTTTTGAATAAAATACAGGCCCGTTATGCCGTTGTAGGCAACAAAACAGGTGTAGCCGATTAGTTCTAACCGAGTACGGTAGATCTCCGCCAGTGAGGTATTATCTTCGACAATAATAATTTTCTTTGATTGGGTAGTTTGTGGTTCCATACCTTAACTCTAGTACATGACACGAACAATTCCTACACCTTTTCTTGTTACACTAAGTACTATGCATCAAGAAGTCTACTCTGGAACAGTATTGCACGGCGATAAAATGGGCCGTACACTGGGATTTCCCTCGGCAAATCTAGAACCAGCCCTCTTAAAGCACGTCAAAAAAGAGGGCGTCTACGCCTGCCAGGTACACGTGAACAAAAAAAGCTACCGAGGCGCTTTGTATCTTGGGCCACGCCTTGTTATGGACGAAACCAAGCGGGTACTCGAAATACACATTGTGGATTTTAACGGTGATATTTACGGTGAAACTTTACAGTTCAAGCTTGGAGCGTTCATTCGCCCGCCGCTTGATTTTACAAGCGAACCAGAGCTCGTCGCTCAGCTACAACAAGATGTCGCTGCGGTCAGAAAATCGCCACAGCTTTGACTGAGTTATAACGCAGTCGAGCGGTACGTCGTGTGGCTCACGCGGGAGCACCACCTGCTCGCAAAAATCATATCCCACCCCAATTTTTAGAGCAGATTTTTGGCTTACTAAAAACTGGTCATACCAACCTGCACCGCGCCCCAGACGAAATCCACCTCTGTCGAAAGCAAGTAGTGGGACGAAAATAATATCGTACTGCTGTTTGTGCGAAGCATATGTACGGGAAATGCTTGCTGGTACGGTGTGAATAGTTGGGTACGCCTCGTGAAGCGCCTCGACTAACTTTTGGAGTGGTATTTCACCCCACGCTTTTTGGGCCTGATAATAATGGAGCCCGCGAACTTGCTGCCAATCTACGGCCGCCAGCGCACGGTTGCAAATACCTTCAGATGACGCGAGGGAAGCACTGTATGAAACACCTATGAACTGGGCTGCCATTGTCGCCCGTACCTGCTGTTTCGACTCATGAATGGTCATAGCTATAGTATACGGGTCGACATAACAGATTGGCCACGAGACGCAAAGTGCTATAGTTAAACTATGGATACTCAACCCACCCTTACACACACAGACGCCTGGCAAAAACTACAAGCCCATAAAAGCGAGCTGGCGGGGCGACACCTCCGTGAGTTGTTTGCAGAGGAACCAAACCGTGGTGAAACATACCGCCTGCAAGCAGGTAGCATTTATTTGGATTATTCAAAAAACCGCCTCAATCAGCAGACACTACAGCTACTTTTGGAACTAACGCGGCAACGCGGTGTCGAGCAACTACGCGACGCCATGTTTGCGGGCGAAAAAATAAATACTACTGAAGGCCGCGCTGTTCTGCACACAGCCTTGCGCAACACCTCGGACCGCGCCGTTTTGGTGGACGACCACGATGTCATGCCCGATGTGCGAGCAGCGTTAGACCATATGGCGCAGTTTAGCCGAGCTGTGCGCAGCGGCGAATGGCGGGGGTACACCGACAAACCTATTAAGCACGTTGTAAACATTGGGATTGGCGGTTCAGACCTTGGCCCCGTGATGGTCACTGAGGCGCTCAAATATTACAGCCAGCGCGATCTACACGTTCATTTTGTTTCCAATATTGACGGTACCCATTTGGCAGAAACACTACGCGGGCTGGATGCTGCCGAAACCCTCTTTATTATTGCTAGCAAAACATTCACCACCGACGAAACCATGACAAATGCCACTAGTGCACGGGCCTGGCTGCTAGCGCAATTGCAAGACGAGGCAGCAATTGCACGACATTTTGTGGCACTTTCGACCAACACCGAGGCCGTAACTAACTTTGGAATTGAAGCCGCCAACATGTTTGTGTTTTGGGATTGGGTTGGTGGCCGCTATAGCCTTGCAAGCGCCATTGGCTTGTCGATCATGCTCAGCATTGGCCCCGAACATTTTACTGAACTACTTAAAGGCTTCCATACCATGGACGAGCATTTTCGTACCGCGCCGCTTGAACAAAACATGCCCGTTTTGCTCGGTGTAATTGGCGTATGGAACACTAACTTCTTAGGTGCCGAGACAGAAGCTATCTTACCCTACGACCAATACTTACACCGCTTTGCCGCCTATTTCCAGCAGGGCAACATGGAAAGCAACGGTAAAACCGTGACGAAAGAGGGCCAGCGCGTTGATTACCAGACAGGCCCCGTCATATGGGGCGAACCTGGCACGAATGGCCAGCACGCTTTTTACCAGCTCATTCACCAGGGCACTCGCCTGATTCCCTGCGATTTCATTGCTTTTGCGCAGTCCCTGAATGACCCTGATGGGGCGCAAACTCACCACCGCAAGTTAACTGCCAATGTTTTGGCGCAAAGCCAAGCACTAGCTTTTGGTAAAACTGCCACCGAAGTTCGCGCCGAAGGCGTTAGTGAAAACTTGGTTCAACATAAAGTTTTTGAAGGCAACCGCCCCAGCAACACACTGCTTGTACCCAAGCTGACTCCTTACAGCCTCGGCGAACTTATTGCTTTGTATGAACATAAAATATTCGTGCAGGGTGCTATTTGGGGTATAAATAGTTTTGACCAATGGGGTGTAGAACTTGGCAAAGTGCTTGCAAAAGATATATACAATAACCTTGCGAGTACCAACCTAGAAAGCTACGATTCCTCGACAGCAACGCTTCTTAAAACCTGGCAGAGCTTACGGTAAGAGAGGTATACGAGGCTATTTTATCTTTCCCATCTGGTCCGCAAAGATCTGCCTGAAGAAACAAAAAAGTGCTGTACAGTTTGGTATATACTTAAAACTACAAACGTTATGAACATACCTCAATTCGTTAGCCTACAGGGCTTTACGCGTAAACAAGTTAAGTCTGACTTTTTTGCGGCGCTAGTTGTGACGGCCATCGCCATTCCAGAGTCACTCGGTTTTGCGGCCATTGTTGGGCTGCCGCTGCAAACAGGTTTATACTGCGCACTCCTAGCCCCGATTGTTTTTGCCCTCATTACATCTTCAAAACATTTGGTTGTTGGGGCAGATTCTGCCACCGCCGCCTTAGTAGCATCTGGGGCAGCCACTATCGCCGCGGCTGGTACGCCCGCATACGGTGCTGCTGTAGCAGTGCTGGGCATATTAACGGGGTTGGTGTTGCTACTCTTTGCCGTGTTTAAGTTTGGTTTTGTAGCTGACCTTATATCTAAGCCTGTGTTTATTGGGTTTTTGGCGGGCATTGGCGTACAGCTTATTGTTGGAAAAATCCCCGAATTGGTCGGTGTTGAGGCACATGGCACCATGCTTCAAAAAATGTATGAAGTGAGTCAACATATGGGCAGTATTCATTTTAAAACATTGGCCTTTTCACTTGTTTTATTTGGAATCTTTTATGTGTTAAGTAAAAGAAAATTGCCTGCCAGCTTGCTCGTGCTCGTTGTTGCCACGGCTGCAACGTATTTTTTCAAGCTCGACCAACACGGTATAGCGGTCATTGGTACAGTGGCCTCGGGCTTGCCTACCCTAGTTGTTCCTCAGTTTCATCTTGAGACAATGCAGGAACTCATACTGCCCGCCAGCGCGATTGCCATTGTAATTTTAGCTCAGAGTTCAGCCGTTATACGAAGCTCTGCCACCCGTTTCGACGAACAGGTTAGCGATAACCGCGACCTAGCAGCACTAGGTGCTGCCAACCTAGCCTCTTCGCTAACAGGTGGATTCGCCATAAATGGCAGCCCGCCTCGCACTATTGCTGCCGAAATGTCGGGTGGGCGTACACAGTTAGTAAACGTTTTTATGGCTGGTTTAATTGGCCTCCTGCTAGTGTTCTTTTCTTCGGCACTCCAGTATGTGCCTATTGCCGCACTGGCCGTGATAGTCTGGACAATTGGTTTGCATTTGTTCGATATTGACAAGCTGCGACGGATTTTTCAAACGCGAAAAAGTGAATTTTGGGTGGCCTTGATTGCGCTGGTTAGCGTTGCTTTATTTGGTGTTCAGTACGGTGTTTTGATTGCGGTTATAACCTCTATTATGGAGCGTTTACATAGGCAGTACCGCCCCAGCGATGAAATATTGCTGCGAGACGGCGAACTAGCCGAATGGGCCGAAGACAGGCTCGACAAGCATCATCGCCACCGCTCGGCCCCAGAAGGTGTGCTGGCGTATCGGTTTAATAGTTCACTGTTTTTTGAAAATACTCAGTATTTTTCGCAGCGAATGCTGGAAATTGTTGCTGAAGCCAAACGGCCAGTTACCACGCTAGTGCTCGATGCAGGTGCTATGAACGATATTGACTACACGGGTGCCGATGCCATAAAGCGCCTTTGCCACAAGCTAAATGCCGATGATATTCGATTTTGTATGGCACATGTGCCACCCCAACTTATGCAACTACTCGAACGCTACGAACTGCGCGATTTAATTGGCGAGGACAATATTTACCCTAGTCTAAACGAAGCTATTTTCGATGCCCCTAGCAGTAAACGCAGCGTGGTTGAAATGGTAAAACGGCTCGACCCACCAAAACAAAGCTATCTGGTGATCGCGGGTGGCGTTATGGAGGCAATTGGTTTACGCACCACAAATGATGTTGACCTGGTTGTTACCAAAAGTTTGTACGAAGAATATCGCCGCAAGGGCTGGCGGGAATACACGCAAGACGATGGTAAACGAATTTTGTCGCACAATGGCTACCAAATTATGGTAACGTACGTTGGCCGTTCGTTGGCAGAGCTAAAGAAACATTCATTTATGCATGAGGGCGTACGTTTTATGGGCATTGAGGACCTAATAGCTTGCAAGAAAAAGATTGGCCGCCAAAAAGATCTTGCCGACCTGGCTTTGCTAGCTCAGTATTTTAACGAATGAGTTTTTAACTTCCTAAGTGAGCGTGCCGACCACACAAACGTAAAGGGACACCCACGTAAGGTGTCCCTAGCAATACGATAGACTTAAACCTTATAGTTTATTGCGCGCCATCGTCAACGCCATCAGGACCCACATCGATGGCCTTTTCGGTCGCATCGGTGGCTTTAGTAGCTGCATCGCCAGCGCCTTGAACTGCGCTATTGGTGGTGTCTTTTACGCTGTCCTCTAGATCTTTGCCGCTTCTATTGTAAGCCATCCATGACAAAACTAGAGCCAGTGAAGCAATCGCTAGCGCAAGCCATGTCACCCAGCTCGTTGCGGTTCGTGTAACAGTTGTGTTGTATTCGTGTGCCATGTTGTATCATCCTTTCTTGGATTGATAAATTAATGTTTGTAGCCATAGGTACACAGCAATACTACTTGGTATGAAGACTCCGCACCGTACGCTACCCCACATGCTGGTCGTAACCTAGAGTACAAAAAAGCCTCGGTAACACCGAGGCTTTTGCTAGAACTACAAACAAATTGTTAATCGATATCGACAATCTCGGCTTCGGCGGCAGCCCTCGTAACGGCTTCGCAGCCCTTTTTAGCACCATCTTTGGTGGTGTATTCTTCGCCAGTAGCCACAATTTCGCCGTTACCAGCCTTTAGGCGCCAACGATACCCATTTTTGCTTTGGTACACTTCAAATTTTGACATACTTGCCTCCTCTAGTTACTACTTAATATATTTTCCCACATCAAACCCAAAAGACAATACCTCATTCTGGGCTGTATTGCCGTGAGCTACCTCACAGTTATAATTAAGCTTTACAGGTATAGTACAGTGAAGACAAAAGGAGATATCTGATGGAAGATAATCCCTCACACATACAAACAGGCGCCAGTTCAATCCCACTCGCAGAAATGCCAGACTCGTTCGTACCTGGGCCACAACCTATGCAGCCCTTGACCCGCGAGGAGTCGAAGCAAGAATTACATAGGGCTATTCGCGAGTCGACTGAGGTGCTAGAGCAAGCCTCAACGGTGTTCCCGTTAACGCCGTTTCCGCACACGCTCTCGATTGACCGAGCCAAGATTACCGTTGCCCGCCGCTTTTTCTTCCGCATGGCCGAAGTTAGTAGTTTTCGAATCGAAGATATTTTGAGCGCCAGCAGTATGGTCGGGCCTTTCTTTGGCAGCGTCAAACTGGTAAGTCGGGTTATGAACAAAGAGCAAGAAACTTCGGTTGGCCCCTTCTGGCGCGATGACGCCGAGCGCATGAAGCGAATTGTGCATGGGTATATTATTGCCAAACAAAGGGGAATCGACACCAGCGAACTTCGCGCTAAAGAACTTGCCGATATGCTCGATGACCTTGGGCACGATGACCGTTCGTAAGCTTATAGTGCTCATTTAATTTTGAAGCAACTTCGCGCTATACTAAGTAACACCATGATAACACCACTTTCTTGGGCCACTGGAGCCACTTACCGCAGACTAGTAAAACCCGTTTTGTTTAAAAGTTCACCCGATACGGTACATGAGCGAATGATTCGAAGCGCACGTTTCGTAGGCAAAAATCGTTTTATGCTGGGCGTTATGCGGCAGGTATTTCGAGCCGAAAACCCCTCGGTATTACAGCAAACAGTTCACGGCCTTACCTTCCCAAACCCTATTGGATTAGCTGCTGGCCTTGATAAAAATGGCGATCTCGTGCCGATGTTGCCTGCCATTGGGTTTGGGTTTGGCACCGTTGGTTCTGTTACCAGCCAACCGTGTGAGGGCAACCCAAAGCCTTGGTTTCACCGTATGCCCGAACTACAGTCGCTACTCGTGCACGTTGGGCTAGCCAATAGCGGCACCCCTACTGTTCAGCAAAAAATCCATAGCTATCCGCCTAAAACCTACACCAATTTTTCGCTTGTGGTTTCGGTTGCTAAAACAAACAGCCGCACTACCTGCACTGACCACGAAGCCATCCAAGATTACACAACCAGCTTACGTTTGTTGCAACATGACTCGCTCGTAAACGTACTTGAGCTCAATATATCTTGCCCAAACACTTACGGCGGAGAACCTTTTACCGATGCTAAGCGACTCGAAAAACTACTTTCTGCGGTAGACGCGCTGGGCATTACAAAGCCAATTTGGGTCAAAATGCCTATTAATCACTCGTGGAAAGAGTTCGAGGCACTCCTTAAAGTCATTACCAAACACAATGTGCAAGGTGTCACAATTGGCAACCTTAACAAAGACCGCTCGGCTTTTTTGAGCGAGACCGAACAAAGCCACAAAGGCAACCTAAGCGGCCTGCCCACCCAAGCGCTTAGCGATAGTCTGATCGCGAAAACATACGCTCACTACGGTGACACCTTGACTATAATCGGCGTTGGTGGTGTTTTTTCTGCCGAAGACGCCTACCGCAAAATCTGTCTAGGAGCAACGCTTGTTGAACTTGTTACGGGGCTTATTTACCGAGGGCCACAACTGCCAGGCCACATTAACCGTGAACTTATAAAACTTTGTCAAAAAGATGGTTTCGACTCAATTAGCCAAGCCATTGGCTCAAAAACTGAGTCTGTCTTGGCTCACACCAAACCGTAGGCCCACGTAAGAACACGAAGCTGGTTTAACTAACAAGTTTGCCAAAAAGCGCCATCTGGGTTTGCACTACCCAGTTGGACCGAGTGGCTTTTCTTTGCCACTTCGACTCGAAACGTCGTACCACTCGCCTGAGCTCAACCTCAGACCTTTGTTTGGTTTGATGGTTTGATTGTATTACCTGTTCCATATTGCGCACCTCCGTACGTTACTTAGTAGTATGGGACACTGCGCACAAGACGGCAGTAAACTATATCACCAAAGTGGTGTGACTAATCGCACTCTACAAACTCAAATTCCACACAATTATTATGCTTCGTTGTTGACAAGAGCGAGCCCAAAACCGCATACTATGGTTATGCTTTATAACTCTGGGTGGGTTCTGACGTGCAGTACGTTTTAACCATTAATGCAGGATCTTCTAGCCTTAAAGTGGCTGTGTTTGAGGCCTCTAGCCCTATTCGTGAAATTCACGCGGGCCTCATAGAAGACATTGGTGAGGAAGAAGGCCTCTTTACCACCAAAACGTTCGATGGTAAACCACCGCAAAAAAATACTGTGCAAGTACCAACCCATGCTGCCGCAACCGACCTTATTGTAGAATGGCTGGAAGATACTGTTGGTGTAGCCAATGTTATTGCCGTTGGGCATCGGATTGTGCACGGCGGAGAAACCTACACCAAACCGCAGTTACTGAACAATCGAGTCTGTGAAGAACTGAAAACTCTGCAAAACCTCGACCCAGACCACTTGCCTGCTGCATTGCAGAGCATTAAAGAATTACGACGCCATTTTCCAAACTGCCCCCACGTTGGCTGTTTCGATACCGCATTTTACAAAGACATTCCAATGGTCGCTAAAACCCTAGCTGTGCCTCGGCGTCTGCAAAAATTTGGCGTGCGGCGCTATGGGTTCCACGGCTTATCTTATAGCTACCTCTTAAGCAGTTTTGCAGAGCACGAAGGCTTTGATGCTGCACATGGCCGAGTTGTCATGGCCCACCTAGGGAGCGGGGTGAGCCTGGCGGCCGTTAAAAACGGCAAGCCGATTGACATGACCATGGGCTTTACGCCTGCCTCGGGCGTACCTATGAGCACCCGCTCGGGCGATCTCGACCCAGGTGTTGTCTGGTATTTGCACCGCATTTCCGACCAAGGTCCCCAGCAGTTTAACCACATGGTTAATAAAGAATCTGGCCTACTTGGCATATCTGAGACTACCGCCGATATGCACACCCTGCTCGACAATCAGCATGACGACCCGCGGGCGGCCGAAGCTGTTGAACTGTTTTGCTACCACATTACTAAGACTATTGGTTCTTTTGCGGCCGCCATGGGCGGGATCGACAGCCTTATTTTTGCAGGTGGTATGGGCGAACGATCACCCGAAATTCGTCGCCGCATCTGTAAAAACCTGGCCTTCCTTGGCATAGAACTCGACTCAGAGCGCAACAAAAAAAGCGCCCGACTTATTTCGCGCGAAGGCGCAGGTACCGGAGTCCATGTAATCCCAACCAACGAAGAATTAATGATTGCACGTCAAACAATACACACAATTAAGGAGGAAAAGTAACATGCAAACTATCGACGCGCCCCTATCACAAGATATGCTTCATAAAATTGACGCTTATTGGCGGGCGTCAAACTACTTGTCGGTAGGCCAAATTTATTTGCGCGATAATCCACTTTTAAAGCGACCCTTGCAGGTTGCTGATGTCAAAAGCATGTTGCTCGGCCACTGGGGCACAACGCCAGGCCAAAACTTTATTTATGTTCATTTGAACCGCATTATCAAAGAGCATGACTTAAACATGATTTACCTTTCTGGCCCTGGCCACGGTGGACCAGCACTGATGGGTAACACGTATCTAGAAGGTACCTGGAGTGAGATTTACCCTGATATGCCCCAAAACGAAGCGGGCATGAAGCGCCTGTTCCAGCTCTTTTCATGGCCAGGTGGACTCAGTAGCCATGTATCACCTCAGGTACCAGGCTCCATCCACGAGGGCGGCGAGCTCGGCTACTCGCTCAGTCATGCCTTTGGCGCAGTGTTTGATAACCCAGACCTTATTGCCACTTGTGTTGTTGGGGACGGCGAGGCCGAAACAGGTCCGCTGGCAACTGCCTGGCATGGCAACAAGTTCTTAAATCCCAAAACTGATGGTGTTGTTTTGCCAATTTTACACTTAAACGGCTACAAAATAAGCAACCCAACTTTGCTAGCGCGCATCGAGCGCGAAGAACTCGAGCAGCTTTTTAGGGGCTATGGTTGGACGCCATACTTCGTTGAGGGCGACAAGCCGCACGACATGCACCAACAAATGGCTGCGAAACTCGATGAAGTTGTTGCCGAAATTAAGCGCATTCAGACCAACGCCCGAGAAGCAGGTGACGGCACCCGTCCGCGCTGGCCAATGATCATCTTTATTTCGCCAAAGGGCTGGACTGGTCCAAAAATGATCGACGGCAAGCACGTCGAGGGCAACTTCCGTTCACACCAGGTACCTTTTTTGGTCGATGAAGATCACAAAGAAAACTTACCACTGCTCGAAAAATGGCTCAAAAGCTACAAACCAGATGAACTTTTTGAAGAAGACGGTCGGCTTAAGCCCGAACTTGCCGAGTTAGCGCCAACAGGTGGCCAACGCATGGGCGCCAACGTACACGCTAATGGTGGCGCACTACTGCGCGAACTACACCTGCCCGAATTTCGCGACTACGCCGTAGATGTCAAATACCCAAGCATTGTGAACGCCGGGAACGTCCATGCCCTCGGCCCATGGCTACGCGATGTTATGAAAATGAATGCCGAGCGCCGCAACTTCCGCATGTTTGCGCCCGATGAAACCGTTAGCAACCGCCTAGAAGCTATTTTTGAAGTCACCAATCGCCAGTGGAATGGCCGTACTAAACCAACCGATGAATTCTTAGCCACCGATGGCATGGTCATTGACTCTCAGCTTAGCGAACACCAAACCGAGGGTTGGCTTGAAGGCTATCTGTTAACTGGCCGTCATGGGATCTTAAACAGTTACGAAGCGTTCATCCGCATTGTTGACTCAATGGCTGGCCAACATGCTAAGTGGATCAAAATGTGTAATGAGCTGCCATGGCGTAAGCCAATCTCGTCGCTCAACTACCTACTGACCTCACACGTGTGGCGCCAAGACCACAATGGCTTTACCCACCAAGACCCTGGTTTTATTGACTTCATTGTTAACAAAAAAGCCGCGGTTAGCCGCGTGTACTTGCCGCCCGATGCCAACACGCTACTGAGCGTTATGGACCACTGTTTGCGCAGCCGCAATTACATTAACCTTACCATCTGCGGCAAGCACGAAGCACCACAGTGGCTCACTATGGAGCAAGCTGTTGAACACTGCACCAAAGGTGTGAGTGTGTGGGATTGGGCAAGTAATACGCTCGAGGATGAATCGCCCGATGTTGTCATGGCCGCTGCGGGCGATATACCGACGCTCGAAACTATGGCCGCCGTTTCAATCTTGCGCGAGCACCTGCCAGACCTTAAAGTTCGCGTCGTTAACGTTGTAGACCTTATGCGCTTACAGCCAGACGTTGAACACCCACACGGCCTGAGCGACATTGAGTACAACGCCATCTTTACCCCAGACAAAGAAATCATTTTTGCCTTCCATGGCCACCCATGGCTCATCCACCGACTCACCTATCGCCGTGGCAACAAACGCCTTCATGTGCGTGGCTACAAAGAAGAAGGCACCATTACCACGGCCTTCGATATGACAGTAAAGAACGAAATGGACCGTTTCCATTTGGTGATCGATGCCATTATACGGACACCAATCGACACACCTGAAGCACGCGCCCTTAAAACCCTCATGCAACAAAAACTGGTTGAACACACCAACTACATCCAAGAAAACGGCATCGATATGCCCGAAGTACGCAATTGGGAATGGCCACACGCTGCAAAAAAGACCAGCCACACAAAATAACTCAGGCTAACGGGTAATTAGAGTTAAGAGTCAAGAGACATGAGACATGAGACATGAGACAAGAGTGCGGCCGTAGGCCGCTCATTGTTGATGGTCGCTTTAGCGACATAGCTAGTAGTGGCCATGCGTAGGCTCCTGGCTCTAGATGTTGTCAGGTTTTACAACTTCCGTCAGGCGGCACGAGTTGTTTGACGAGTTAGTATGCTGCCAGTGGCAGAATGCTAAGGAGGAGTTCTCGTGTCGGTTGTAAAAACGAGCAATATCTGACCAAGAGGTGGAGT
>JBATSO010000047.1:0-46205 GCA_049293335.1 Saccharimonadales bacterium (SeqCode) | reverse complement strand
TTCAAGCTCTGCAATCCGGACATCCTTAGCCTGCTCGCGCCGACGAGAAGCAGCATGGAGCTTTCGGAGGTTCCGAAGTTCAACCATGCGTGCTGCAACTTCTGCGTCAGTGAGTTTCTTACCGTACGGCATACGTATTTGTTTTTCGTCCTAAGCTATAGCTTAGACCGAACGGGTTCATGAGGCAAGGGGTAGTGAGGGGTTACTCTATAGAACATTGCATATAATATATTTTTATGATATAATTTAAGATATGAAAGCCGCCGAAGTATCGCTTCAGCCGAATTTTGCGAATCCAAACTATGACCCTAGCATGACCCTATACGTGCGGCATGCTATCTTTGATGTCGACAACACGCTCGTTGGCAACAACAGCCAAAATCCGCCCGACAAACAGTTTATTGCAGAGAGCGAACGAGTGGCTGCAGGGGGCGGTTCGGTTAGCATTGCAACCGCCCGACCGTTGCAAAAGGTCGAGGAAATATTGGGCGCTGTGCCTGCTCATCTGGCGATTTTGAGCAACGGCGCGCAAATTTTTAACCCTCGAAACGGCGAAATGATTGACGAGCAGATCATTCCGCGGCAGGTAGCCATGGATATCGTCCGAACGTTGCAAGCGGTAGGGGTTTTCCACTGGGTACAAGATGACGGCGTGGATCATTTTGTATCACCCACCAATCGTTCAGGTGCGACCACGAAATCCCGAGAATCTAGTTTTGGACTGGGTGAATATGTCATGCCTAAAAACCTATGGCTGCCCGCAGAATCCAATAACCAGCTTATAGTTCCATCTTACGCACCCCAAAAACCTTTGGTGATTGTGGCCAAAGGCATACAAACGCAAGATGTGCCAGCAATGCTGGATATTACCCGTCAGTACGAGGCTCAAGATATAAAGGCGCTCGAGGCACACCGTGTCCAACAGTCAGATGGCAGCTTTTTGCACGAAATATTTTATGTGCGTTCTGGAGCAAATAAAAAAGACGCACTCCAAAAATATCTTGAAATCACACAGTTTAAACACGAGCAAACACTTGGGGTGGGTGATGGCCCGAACGATGGCGTTTTGCTTGAGGCAGCCCATGTTGGTGTGGCGGTAGAAAATGCAGTACCCGAAACAAAAGAAAAGGCGCTGTTCATTGCGCCATCCTGGAATAAATTTGGTGCTGCTGTTGCACTGAGCGCACTTATTCGGTAGCAATTACAACAGTATGCAAAGGCAGAGGGTGGAAAGGTGGCCAACTCACCAAAATAACTACACAATAAATATTGACAAAACGTAAGCTTTTTGCTATACTACTATTAGTTTTGAGGGTGCTAACGCTTCCGTTGAACCACTTTACGAAATACGGTTCATCGGCACAGAACGCTCCCAAAAAACAAACACAACAAAACAAAAATAAGTGTGTTCACGGCTGAATATATTAATTCGGTCTATGGTTTGTGCTGCCCAAAAACAGCACAAAAAGTGAACACAGCCAAAACAAAAAAAGAAAGGTGGCACAAATGTTTTTTGCCATCAACGATGGCTGGGCGTATGAGCTCGTTCCTTGCAGCGATGCGGCTATACTAGCTGTTGACGAACAATTACTAAATATGTAATTTTCGTGCTTGACTGCCTTCACGAAAACGTGGGGGCAGTTTTTGCTTGGTTGCGCTTTGGCAGAGCAGGGAACTCGCGTATAATAGGCACAAGCAATGTCAGAAAAAAACGATAGTTTCACGCCGCGCAGGGCAAATAGTATTGATGGTTTTTTGACTGGAAGTAGCCAAAGACCTCGTAGCCCACAATTTCGTCATGCCAATGCTACGAATGTGCCAGAGCCTCAGCCTCCGGTCGTTAAAACCCCAGTTTCTTCTCAGGGTCGTACGGTAGGGTTTTCTGAAATGACCCAAAAACAACAGGCAGAACCAAGCAATGAGCATTTTAGCGAACCGCTCCTAACCCCCACTTCGGCTGCTCGTAGCGCCGAACCAGCCGAACCCGCACCAAAAGCTCCTAAAATGAGCCGCCGCCAGCAGCGTAAACTGGCCAAAGCAGAAAAAAAGCGCACAGCAGGCAAAAAACACCGCAAAGGCAAACGCATTCTTAAACTTTTTGGTGTGCTTGTACTGCTGGTTGTGCTACTGCTTGGCGCACGTTTTTACAAAGATATTTCGAAGCTTACGGGTAATAAAAACCCATTTAGCTTACTCGATATCTTCCGTCCTGTTGAACTTAAAAACGACAATGGCCGTGTGAATGTTTTAGTGGCCGGCAATTCTGCGGACGACACAGGGCACAACGGCGGCGAACTAACTGACTCGATTATGGTGCTTAGCATGAACACCAAAAATAATACTGCCATGATGCTGAGTATACCGCGCGACCTTTGGGTCAACATGCCTGGGTATGGTCACGCAAAGATTAATGCAGCGTACCCAAACGGGGGGATGCCGCTGCTTAAGTCGGTTGTGCAAGATAACCTCGAGTTACCCATTCACTACACCGCTCTAGTTAATTACACGGCGTTTAGGGATCTTGTAAATGCAGTTGGTGGTATACAAATTACCATTCAAAGCGACGACCCGCGGGGCATTTATGACCCCAGTCTAGACTGGACTTCGCGAAGTTGCTGCGCACTTGCCAAATACTCAAACGGCCCCGTAGCGCTCGATGGAAAACAGGCTTTGAACCTCGCGCGGGCACGTGGTGATGCTTACGGCTCATACGGCTATCCCGACGCCGACTACACTCGTACCAAACATCAGCGACAAATGCTACTGGCTATTAAAGATAAAGCTTCAAGCGCATCTGTTATCGCTAATCCACTTAAAATAAGTAATCTTGTGGATGCGGTTGGTAAAAACGCCACAACCGACCTTCAGCTAAACGAAATGCAAGCGTTGTACTATTATGGCAAAAAAATCGATGACACTAAGATTGATTCATATAACATAAACAACCTAAAGGGCGAGGTCACCCCAATGCTAGTTGGCGATATGATAGCGGGCCAGTCTGTGCAAATACCTCAGGCGGGCGTCGATGATTTTACTGCTATTAGCGCCCAAATCAAAAAACTCTTCACTGCTGGACCACTGGTGAAAGAAAACGCTGCCGTGCAGGTTCTAAACGCTACAGACGGTGCTGGGCTGGCCCGCCAACAAGCGAACAAATTGAGCGCCCAGGGAGTAAACATTATTGGCAAAGATGATGCCGCAGCTAACCAGCCGCAAACGACTATTATCGACAATTCTCAGGGTAAAATGCCAAACACGCTCGCCTACTTAAAGAAAACCTACAACGCGACAGTAATCACCGACAACAAACTTACCTACGCATATCCTGCTGCCGACTTCATTCTTGTTTTGGGGGCAAACGCCATGCCGCCGACGTCCTCTTCGGGTAGTTCTGGCTCGAGTCAATAACGTATAAACGGAGGATCACATGGGCAAACGACTGAATCTGCACAAAATCATTACACGAGTCGCTGTTTTGACAATAGTTTTTGGTAGTGTGTGGTGCGCGCTGTACTTGCAGAACCGCTCGCTTGCTAACGACATGCCAACACTGTTAGCCACGCAGGCGGCAAAGCAACTCGAAGCGGGCATGGGCACGCAAAGCATTAATATGGGTGGCACAAATCTTGCGAACAACCCTGTGCCTTTTGTGATCGTCTACGACAAGCACGGTAAACCAGTGGCGGGCAGCGGTTATCTCGACAATAAGCTGGCTGTAGCACCTAAGAGCATGCTAGAACAAGCGAAAGCTGGCAAAAACCATACTGTAACCTGGAGCCCCAAAGATGATGTTCGCCTAGCGACCGTTGTAGTCGCTACCAAAGATAACTACGTGCTGGGCGGGCAATCTCTGCGAGCCACTGAGGACCGTGCCCACAAGATCCTCAAACCTTTGTTGGCCGGATATATCTTGAGTCTTCTTTTGTTGGTGGCGCCTTATTTTTGCCGATGTAATTCTTGTAAGTCGGCTGGCGTCTGCCGATGTGCTGCTGGCGGATGCTGTGGCGGCGGTGAGTGTGCCCATGGCGATGGTCATGAAACAAAGCCGACTAAAGCCATTGCAAAAAAACCATCTCGCGCTACAAAACCTAAAACCGCAGCCGCCAAAAAGTAGTGCTCAAGTTGTGGTACACTAAGAGCACTAGATTATCTTAAGATAAACACTCTTTGCACCAGTCGTTTCCTTAACCTACAAAATCTCTAGAGACAGGAAACACTTTGATTTCATTTGTATGGCCCCCTGGTGAGCCAATGCTGGCTGGCACGGGCGGGTCCGAGACATATACGGCTGGACACGTGCGTGAGTTGTTGCGGCGCGGCATTGCGGCGCAAGTTGTCACCATTGGGCACGGCACGCGCGATGGCCGCAAGGACTTTGTGGGGGTGCCTTTTTTATCACTTAAAGCGCCGAGCGATATCGGCCAACTTTCGGGCCAGATTGTGTTTGTGAACCGCGCCTACCCTGTTGTAACCAAAACTAAGGCGGCGATAATATTGCACTGTGTTATCCCTAAGGCCAGTGAGAAAACGAGCTACCGCGAGCATGTGCGCGGTAGAACGGTTATAACAACCAGCATTTATAGTGCGCAGCAATGGGCGCTGTACCTCGATATGCCGTATAGCCGAATTCACATCGTGTTGCCTTTTGCTGACCCAGTGTTTAGCAATATTGTGCGTTCGAAGTCGAATAAGTACACTCGAATTTTATACGCGGGTAGGTTACACCCCGAAAAGGGCATTTACACCCTGCTTGAAATGATGCACGAAAAGTCGATGCGCAAAAACGGCCACCGCGTAAGTATTGTGATGGCTGGCCAGCATGTAGAGGCGGGCAAGAGTATTGCCCGTATGTTGGCGGGCTACCAATACGCCGAACTATTGCCACCCCAAAAAACCGTGCTTGGTATGGCGCAGTTGCTGGGTAGGAGCGATATTTTGCTCGTGCCTTCGGTGTACGCTGAACCGTTTGGCATGCTTTCGATAGAGGCGCAGCACGCAGGCTGCCGAGTTGTTGCCAGTAATTTGGGCGGCATACCAGAGACAAACTGCGGTTTACTAACGCTCGTAGAGCCGCGCAACCCTAAGGCACTCCTGCGCGGGATTGACCAAGCAGTGGCGCTTGGGCCGGCCACAAAAAAGGAACGTACCACTGCGCGAAGTTCCTTTGCGCTTGATGCTTCGGTGGACGCTTTGCTAAAAACACTGCATATTGCCTAAGCAATAACTAGAAATGGTTGGTGTAATCTGCTACAATCCTCTCTGTTCTTTGTTCGTTTAAGAATTTGTGGCACCATAGCTCAGTTGGGCAGCCGTGAGCGCAATAAATCGCGCCTGCGCTCTAACCAGCACGGTAAAGTGCTCTATAATTTACAAAAGACCGTACATTAACCAAACACAATTCGTGGCACCATAGCTCAGCTGGTTAGAGCGCAGGACTCATAAGCCTGAGGTCGGTAGTTCAAGTCTACCTGGTGCTACCACATGAATTTCTTTATAGCGTCTTCGGACGCTTTTTTAAAATCTGCAAAACCTTCCCCTGTTACAGGCCAGGCCTCTTAGGGTCCTACCTAAAAATCCCCGTCCAAAGCCAAGCGGCTATCACCAGCACCCTCTCCGCCCTCAACCAATTCATCACCAAAGTCCAGTAGCCCTACAGTGTTATTCTGACTAATCTCTTGTAATCCCGTATAATCCCGTATATACTGTATACGTGATTATGAATAGATTAGATGCGCGCTTGCAACAATTACCTCAAAACGTTTTTACAACGGTAGCAGCTATCGATGAACTGAAAGGTGAATGGGTTGGGGGGAGCAACCTGAGTCCGCAAGCATTACAAAGATTGCGCCGCTCGGCTTTGGCAACATCTACAGGAGCCTCAACACGTATTGAGGGGGCCAAAATGTCGGACGAAGAGGTCGAGAAGTTTATGCGGGGCTTAAAAACGCAAAAGATGACAGATCGTGACGAGCAAGAAGTGCGCGGGTATTTCGAAACACTTCAAGGAGTCTTTGACAATTACAAGGAGATGGTTCTTTCGGAGAGTCTCATCCTGCATTTACATGGTCGCCTTTTACGCTACTCAGACAAAGACGAACGCCACAAAGGAGCGTATAAACACCTTGAAAATCAGGTGGAGGCAAGAGAAGCAGACGGAACGTTTGTGGGGATTATTTTCGAAACGACACCGGCATACCTGACCCCTATAGCAATTCGGGAGCTTGTGGAGTGGACCACAGCTGCTTACGAGCATGGCTATGTGCATCCGCTACTGGTCACTGCAAACTTTATCGTAGAGTTTCTCAAGATACATCCATTTTTGGACGGCAATGGGCGACTGTCGCGTATTATGACCAGCTTACTCCTGCTGCGTTCGGGCTACGTGTACGTTCCCTATGTGTCACACGAGAAGATTATTGAAGCCGATAAACCACAGTACTATATTGCGCTCAGGCGTAGTCAGGGTACTTTTGGGAGCGCAGAAGAGTCTATAGTAGATTGGACAGAGTTTTTTATGGGCGTCTTGCGTGCGCAGGCTCGAGAAGCCATCGGCTTGATCAGAGCCGAAGATATAGAAAAGTTGCTGTCGCCTCAGCAGCTCAAAGTATGGCACTACCTAGGTGAAGTAGACGAAGCATCACCAGCTGAAATCTCACAGGCGACTCAGGTAGCGCGTGACACGGTTTTTCAGGTACTAACAAGACTTATGGATATGAAAAAAATCGAGCGACTGGGGCTGGGCCGCGCGACGAGATATCGGAAGATTTGAGCTAATACCGTTTTAATGTGGTATTTACGCCACATTCTCATCTGTTATTGACACGTAAGTATGGAAATCTGTCCATACTTACCCTATGGAAAAACATGGAATTCGCTACTGTAAACAATATGGTCGTAAAAGCAGTGAATTTTCTACACAACCCCGCAGCATTTTTTGTATTTTTTGGTACTGCCGCAGGGGCAGGGGTCGTTGCGGCCGATTTTTGGTGCGGCTAGATAGGGTTCCGAAGCATATGTGTTGTCGCTCATCAGAGAGTCATCCCCTTCGTTATCTTCGAATCTATCAGCAAAACGCCGAAAATGTGCTTCCCAATCACCGCGGTCTTTATATTCCGGTCCGCTGAGAATGTCTTTTGGCAGAGACGCAGGATTTTTCAAATATTGTACATACCCCGCAATCTCTCTTGCTTCGCTGTAGCCAACCATCATTGCCCTAGGCTCCGAGCGCTCAAGTACGTGGACGACTTGCTCGAGGACAGGGATTGCTTCGGTAAGCTGTAGCTGTAGAAAGAGATCGGCAAATGGGGCTTTCCAAAAATTGTTTGGGTGTGCCATGGTTTTTAGCAGCCACGGTACGTATTTTTTGGCGTCCACCACTCTGAACACATCAAAAAGAAAGAGATATGGAGTGCGCAAGCCTAGATGGATTGCGGCATCGATTGATTTCATGGTGGCATCCGCGACTTGCTCTGGGTACTTTTCGGCTAGCAGGCATATGAGGTATTGGGCCTGTTCATTTAGAAAATCCCAGTCGTCTGTCGTGGATGTGACAAGACGAATGGTTGGCTCGATATAATTTGGTGACAAATGTCTTTCTGCGACGACTGTGTACCATATGGGTGAAACATCGCTAAAATCTCCTGACGCCAGGAAAGCCTTATCATAGGCGTGCTCAATGACGAAAGTTATACGGTCTATCAGCTTTGGCGTAGTCGGAGCGGCGCGCAGGAAATTGATCGCTTCAAATGGTATGCCAGCTGGTGGGTCATCTATCTCATCGAGTGCGTCGTCAACAGTTTCAATCGGGAGGCTTTGAAGCTCACGGCGCATCGCAGCGATGTCATGCTCTTTGCTCGGATAAAAAACAACGCTGCTTGGGTCAAACTGGTCAGGGTCTGGTGCCTCTTCATCCTCTCCGAGCCCAAGCCATTCACGTGTTTCTTCGTACTCTGGGTGAGATGGGTCGGCAAGCACCTTGAGGCGGTGCTCGTAACCCCATATGCCGCCGCTATCTTCGGGTGGGCAAGCTCGTTTGCCAGCCACGCAGCGCGGGTAGGTGACACCAGGTTCGGCCGGAAGCGTTTTTTCAAACAGCACTGTGTGATCCCAGTTGTCGCCAAAGTCGTAGGTGTAGATGCACTGTTTCCATTTTGCGCCCAGCCAGTCGCGCACTAGCTCCTTTTTCTCGGCATGGGTTTTGAACATACTTTCTGAGTCTGGTGGGCCGATAAGGATAGGTTTTTTGGATGTTTTTTGCTCAAACGAAAACTCATGCAGATGCCCGTCTGCCCAGCCCATAGCATCCTGGATGGCGGCATGGAGGTCGAGAAATGTGGCATCTTGGGCGAGCTGTATTCGCCGCCAGATAGGTGGTTTTGCTCCGTTGAGACTTATCTTGAGCTGCATGACCCTATCTGACATATTAGGCCTGTGCGCTCGTTACGCTTATCGGGCGGTTGGCTTCGATGACGGTGACAGCCATGTCTTCTGGCTGGGCGTGGGCAGCGTCGACCGAACGCTGGTATTCCGCCCAACTCTCACTTTTGGTTGATTTTTCACTAACTTTTATCGCCATGGCACACCTCCTTCTCTATCTGCTTAGCCTATCAAGTGCCAACGGCCAACGCAAGCACAGGCGTCATCTACAAAGACAAATAAGCCCGCGCAAGCACAGACACCCTGAGCATCACTAGCCTACTTTTGCGTTATTTTTCCGACGTTATTTCCAAAATTTGCAAAACCTTCCCCTGTTACAGGCCAGGCCTCTTCGTTTCCTCTTCGTTTCCTCTTCGTTTCCTCTTCGTTTCTTGTCGCGACTTAGCTGCAAGATAGTAGTAGATAGCACACTACAGGACCTTTCGGTTTTTTAGCCAAGTTGTTTTTAGAAATGAGATGGTTAGGGTTGAGAGGAAAAAGCCAACCACTGGTACAAGCGCATTTAGCCACGGATTGATGTGAATCACGAAGTGCAGGTAAGCTACAACCGTAAAGTAAGTGAGCAGCATAATGGCGCCGCGGCGTACCCAGCTCGTCTCCCAAGCTTTGTCGGCCTCAACCCGTGTATTACGTTGCTCAAGCTTGGCAACACGGTCGCGTAGAGAATCCCCATGCTCTATCTTCATTTCAGCCCTCTGGTAGTAGCCCTGCTGGAAGGGCTTTTACCCACAACCAGCTTTTTAATAATCCAGCCGTATAGCAAACTAACGCCGAGGTGTAGGGCTAGCGGTATGAGGGCGTAGGGCGCTAAATACCGAGTTTTTGGCTGAATGTAAAGATATATGCCAACTCCTCCATAAAACACAATTCCCGCGACTATGCTCATTCGTTCTAAGTCTTTGTAGTACGGATACAGGCGCCTAGCAAGGCTATGTAGGTGGGTAATTAGACTATTCATTGCTTCTAAGTATACTAGGATACATGCAGATTGAGGTAGCGGCAGGTAGGTATGTTGTGGCAGTGAGCGGCGGAGTGGACTCGGTCGTACTTTTGCACGCGCTGGTGCAAAAGTACTTCAAATCACAAACAAATCCAAAATCCAAAATTCAAAATGCCAACGTCCAACACGCACCATCCAACGTTCAACTCACCGTGGCGCATTTTGACCACGGCATACGCCCAGACTCGAAGGCCGATGCGTTGTTTGTAGAACAGCTTGCCAAAAAACATGATTTGCCGTTTGAGTCGGAGCGAGTCGAGCTGGGCGAGGGAGCTAGTGAGGCCGCCGCCCGCACTGCCCGCTACGAGTTTTTAAAACGCGTTCAAAAACAATATAAGGCACAGGCAATTATCACCGCCCACCACCAAGACGATGTGCTCGAAACTATCATAATAAACTGGCTGCGCGGCACGAAAAGTCGTGGCCTTAGCTCGCTGAAAGATACAGCAGAAATTAAGCGTCCGCTTCTGGGATGGTCAAAACAACAGATACGTAAATATGCTCGTTTACATAATGTAGAGTGGCGCGAGGACAGTACCAACCAAGATGAAACGTACCTACGCAACTATGTACGGCACCGTATTATGCCAAAACTTGGCGATGTTCAGCGCACAAAGCTCCTGGCTCATAGCCAACAGGCTTTGCTGCTCAACCATGCAATTCAAGGTGGCGTAAGCGAATGTATTGTGCGTTATTCTACGGCCGATAGTATTTCCAGGCCACAGTATCAGGCCTTGCCAGTAGAAGTTTCGCGGGAGTTTTTAGCCGAATGGTTACGGCTATATACAAGCGCCACCATTACAACCAAAACGCTTTATCGTCTTGATGGCGCCATAAGAAACGGGCGCAATAATTCCTTGGTCGATATAGCTCGAGGCCAAAGTTTCAAGCTCGAAAAAGAATGTGTAAGGTTGATTGCAAACCAAGCATAAACAGTGCATACTAAACGCTATGAATGGTGGGAGTGGCCCTGAAGCTCGGCAAGTTTATGCAATGCAACTGCTCAAGTCGTGCAGTGACGACCCGCGGTTAGCCCTACAAGAAATCAAACTCGCTGCCCGTACCATACGAGACACGCAGTCATATCGCCCCAAAAACGAAGAAATTATAGTGCGCGTTGAAGACATGAGCAAAACATATAAAATGGGTAAAACTAGTGTAAAAGCTCTAAAAAACGTCAGCCTCAGCATACATAAAGGTGAGTTTGTCGCTATAACGGGCACGAGCGGCAGCGGCAAGAGCACGCTGCTACAGCTTATCGGTGGCCTTGATAAACCCAGTACAGGCACAATTGTTGTACACAACCAAGACCTTAGTAAGCTGCGCGATGCTAAACTTTCGCGTTTTCGTAACCGCACCATTGGCTTTGTGTTTCAGTTTTTTTACTTGCAACCTTTTTTGCGCCTACAAACAAACATTGAGGTGCCCGCCATGTTTGCTCGAACAAAACGGCTTGTGCGTACGAAAAAAAGTAATGAAACGGCCGAGATTGTTGGGCTTGCGGATCGGCTGCGGCACTATCCGCGCGAACTATCTGGTGGGCAAATGCAGCGCGCGGCAATAGCTCGTGCCCTCCAAAACGACCCAGATATTTTGCTGGCAGACGAGCCAACGGGAAACCTTGACCATACCAATGCCACCGCTATTTTTGACCTTTTTAGGCAAATTCGTGACAAAAGGGGCACGACAGTGGTGGTAGTAACGCACGATATGGCCTTAGCCAGCCAAGCCGACCGAGTTATTACTATGGTCGATGGGGGAGTGGTAGCATGATGCGCGTCTTAGACGGGGTTTTGCTTGCGGCCGCTAAACTCAAAACACATCGAGTGCGGACGGGCATTATTATTGTCATTGCGGCCTTATTGTTTGCGGGCATAGCGCTCGTGCTGTTTATGCTTACGGGTGCAGCGCGCAGCACGGCTTCTTTTGCGAAGGAAGGGCTGGGCAGTCGCTACATTGTGCAGGCCAGTCCAATCCTGGACTACAACGCCCAAATAGTCGGCACGCCGCCAATATTCGAAAATCTTATGGCTAAAACCACGGCGCTAAAAGCCGAAAAAAAGCAGGCTGCTAAAAAGCTCGATATTAGTTACGACCCTACCAACGACCAAACCCTGCCACTGCTCGAATACAAGATGCCCGATGGTTCGGTGCAGCGAACCTTAAACCAAGCCTCAGCGTTCACTAAAGAGGCACAAACTGCCTACGCCAGGGCATTGCCCCATGTGCAGTACGAAGACTTCACAAAACTGGCCCGCAGTAATGGCGCTCTAAAAACATACCGTAGCGCCACGAGCAATGGACCTGGCTTTGGCCAGACACAACCAACTGTCTCGCCAATACTCGATGCAAAAGAGCAATTTGCAGAGAGTAGTAAAAGCAGCACCATGACAGAACCGCGCGGTGTTGTTACAATTAACACGCTTGGCTGGTCGGCCTTCGACACAGAGCTGCTACAGCCGTTTTTACTACCTCATCAAACCCTAGCGGTCGGCAAAGATGGGGCTGTACCCGTAATAGCGCCAATGAGTGCGGCCGAACAAATTTTGGGATTAAATAGTTTGCCGTCAACCGCATCTTCGTCTCAGCGCCTCGACCGTTTAGTGGCCGTACGTAAAGGAATAGCTGGTTCGGTAGCCGAACTATGCTACCGCAATAGCGCCAGTGTGGATTTATATAATCAGGCAAACATCCAAGAGCAAGAGATTGCTCGAAATAAGGGTAATAAAAACTATACTGCACCAAGTTTGCAATACGCAGCCCCAACCGAACCATGTGGAGCCGTGACTATCAAAAAAGACACACGTTCAAACGAAGAAAAAAAGCAGGCCGACAACGAAATAAGTTTTAAAAAACAATTTGAAGGCTACCAGGACCCTACTCAAGAAGTTCTGAAAGTGAGAATTGTAGGGTTGTCGCAAGATGTTAGTTACCAGGCAGGTTTTAGCGCCCGAGGTATTATTGAAAGCATTTTGCGTTCGAGTTTGGGTCAGGGGTGGTTTTCGCCGTCAGCAGCAATTACAACTGGTTCGGTAGCTTCGCTCGTTCGTCCCGCCGTTCAAGACACAACTGTATTTACACAAACGTATTATGCCGAGTTTCCGACTTTGAGTGCTGCTAAAAACTTTGCAAAGCAAGCAACCTGTGAAAGCAAAGTTACGCAAGATTTTAGCGGTATGCCCCAGCCAGGCCAGGCCGACCCAAGAGTTGCCGATTGTGACCGCCAGGGCAAATATTACACCGTAGCGCCGTTTGGCAACAATGCCAGCGCTATCGAGGACTTGCGTCAAAATGTCTGGAAGGTTATGCGCTATGTAGCACCAGCCGTACTGTTGATTGCGAGCCTTGTTTTGATGGGCATAGTTGGTAAAATTATTGCCGATAGTCGGCGTGAAACAGCGGTGTTTCGTGCCCTCGGTGCAACGCGGTTTGCGATTGCCCAAATATATCTAACATACAGCTTATTTATTGCGGGAATTATTTTAGTGCTGTCACTTGGCATTGGGGCGATTGGGGCCGAACTACTTAGTAATCGCCTCGCGCCCGATGCGTCTGCAACCGCAGTGTTAGCCTACAGTGCCCAGGACGTACATAAACAATTTGTGTTTTTTGGAGTCGATATGACGTATGTTGCCATAGTTGCTGGCCTGATTGTGCTCGCGGCACTTGTGAGCACATTGTTGCCGCTGCTTACAAATATTCGCCGCAACCCTATTCGCGATATGCGTGACGAAAACTAACATAGCTCGCCTGTCGCAATAGTCTGGCATCTGTTGTATACTACTCAAACATGGATACAAAACCCCACCGCTCAAACGGTAAGCGGCCTTCTGGCAAGCGAACCGGTAAGAATATTGGCTTTATTGCCCTCGTTGCGCTCATGGTCTTAATTGGCATTTCGGCGCTCAACCAACCCTCACTTACTAAAGAAATTCCCATTTCACAGGCTGTTCAAGAAGCCAATGCAGGGAAATACGAAAAAATAAGCGTAAGTGGCCAAGAGTTAACCATTACCAAAAAAGGCGATCAAAAACCCAGCCTTAAAGCCTACATGGAACAAAACGCTACCACGGCCGATGAAGGGATTAACAAAAATAAAGTAAAGATCACCGCTAAAGCAGCCACTTCAACAGCCTCAAACATGCTTAGTATTGGGCTAACCTCTATTTTGCCAGTGGTTTTAATAGGCGGCTTGTTGTTCTTCATGATGCGTAGCGCCCAGGGTCAGGGCAACCAAGCGCTTAGTTTTGGCAAAAGTCGTGCGCGTTTGTATGGCAACGAAAAAGATAAAATGACCTTTAAGAGCATTGCAGGTCAGGCCGAAGCCAAACAAGACCTTGAAGAAGTTGTGGAGTTTCTAAAGTTCCCGAAAAAGTTTGAAACACTGGGCGCTAAAATTCCAAAGGGCGTGCTGCTGGTGGGTCCTCCTGGCACCGGTAAAACTATGCTAGCGCGTGCCGTGGCGGGTGAGGCGGGAGTGCCGTTCTTTAGTATTTCTGGTTCTGAGTTTGTAGAAATGTTTGTGGGCGTGGGTGCCAGCCGCGTACGCGACCTTTTTGCCAAGGCTAAAAAGAACGCGCCGTGCATAATATTTGTTGACGAAATCGATGCCGTTGGTCGGCGCCGAGGCAGCGGTATGGGCGGTGGGCACGACGAACGCGAACAAACGCTCAACCAAATTTTGGTTGAAATGGACGGCTTTGAACAAGGGCAGAACGTGATTGTACTGGCAGCCACTAACCGTGCCGATGTGCTAGACCCCGCGCTGTTGCGGCCTGGCCGCTTTGACCGCCGTGTAAACATTGGCCTGCCCGACAGACCTGACCGCGATGCTATTCTAAAAATCCACTTCGACAAAAAACCGCTTGCCAAAGACGTTGACATAGATGCTTTGGCAGCTAAAACGGCTGGTTCTTCGGGCGCCGACCTTGCAAACATTGCCAACGAATCGGCTATAATTGCTGCCCGTAACAACCATGCCCAAATTACCCAAGAAGACGTAACTGAAGCTTTTGAGCGGGTGGCCATTGGCCCAGAACGTAAAAGCAAAGTCATGAATGAGCACGAAAAAGAACTGACTGCCTACCACGAAGCGGGCCATGCTATTGTGGGGCACGTACTACCTGACAGTGATGTCGTGCACAAGGTCACCATCATTCCGCGCGGCGCCACGGGTGGTGTAACATGGTTTATTCCGCCAGAAGACAAAAGCTACCACAGCATTTTGGAATACAAAGATGTGCTAGCTCGTATGCTTGGGGGGCGTATTGCCGAAGAGGTTAAGTATGGCAAAGACCGCGTTACAACAGGTGCAGGTAATGACCTGCAAAAAGCCGCCGAACTAGCGCGCGATATGATAACCCAGCAAGGTATGGGCAAAAAACTACGCGACCAAGTGTTCCAGAGCCAAGAAGGCATTATGATGGAACGCATCATGCACGAGCGCGAATATTCAGATGAAACAGCAAAGCTAATCGATGACGAAGTCGAGGCGCTTATAACCGAAGCTGCTAACCGTGCGCGGATTGTTATTAAAGCCAACTTAAAGCAACTTGAGGCACTTAAAAAAGCACTACTCGAAAAAGAAACCGTTGACGCCGAGGAAGTTCTGACGCTTCTAGAGGGATCGCACCTGCCGAAAGAAGCTGCGCTTTATTAAACTCCATCTAGTCTTAGATTGTTTTTGAAGTATCTAACAAGTAATGCTAGTAACACAAAATTGGCCCAATACACGGTGGTTCTGAGCCAGCCCCTGAGTTATACTTGTATAGGTTTATGCAAATAACAATTCCCCGAAGCCGAAAAAAGATTACCTTTGGTAATGCCGCAATGCTTTTAGTGGCGACCGCGCTGGTTGCCCAGGTGATGGGGTTTTTTCGTACCAAGCTGGTAAACGCCAATTTTAACGGAGTAGTAAACGGTGTACCAATTGCGCCCGACCAAAACGCAGGGGTATATTTTGCGGCCTTTGTTTTGCCCGATTTCTTTTTCTTTACCATTGCCGCGGGGGCACTTGGAGTAGCCTTTATACCTTATCTTTCAGACCGCCTGCACAAAGGTGACCGACAGGGTGTATGGGAACTTTCGACCAGTCTGGTTAACTTTTTGTGCCTTTTTATGGTTGCGGTGGGTGCAATAATGTTTATTTTTGCTGATGTATTGGTGCGAACTGTGGTGGCGCATGGTTTAACACCCGACCAACAACACAATGTTGCGCTCATGATTCGAATACTGTCTTTTAACCCACTGCTTTTTACGGTTTCGGGTGTAATTTCGGCGGTGCAACAGGTGTTTGGGCGCTTCTTTTTTTACGCCATTGCACCACTTTTCTATAACGCCTGCATAATTGCCAGTTTATACATTTTTAAACACAATATTGGAATTGTTGGCCTAGCAATCGGGGCCGTGGTGGGTGCAGTTATGCAACTTTTGGTAATAATGCTTGGTAACTATGGCCTAGGTTTTCGGTGGCGGCCGAGCATTAACTGGCAAAGTGATGATTTTCGGTCGATGCTGAAAGCTTTGCCGCCGCGTTCACTGGACCAGGGCATAGACCAAGTGCAGGGTATTGTAGAAACAAACATCGCCTCGAGTCCTGTGGTGGGTGGCGCAACGGCTATCGGTAACTTTAACAGTGCTTACGTGCTTCATACTGCGCCAATATTGCTGATTGGTACGGCTATTTCTACGGCCATCTTCCCGAAGCTAAATACGCGTTTAAGCCAAGGGCGGCCTGATTTGTTTCGGCAGGATTTTCTGAAAATACTGCGGTTAATGATGTGGATGGCGCTACCAATTGTGGTCGTGAGCTTCTTTGGCCGTGGTTATTTAGCGCGGTTTATTTTTACTCAAAATTCTCAAGAAATAACGAACATTTTTGGTTTCTTGTGTGTCGCTATTTTGTTTAGAATTATGTACACCATTATTTCGCGTTGGTTTTACGCCCAGAAAGACACTCGTACACCACTGTTTGTTTCTATATTTGTAATAGCGCTCAACATTATGCTTTCGTTTACACTTGCTCGCACCTGGGGCTACGGTGCAGAGGGGCTAGCCATGGCACAGTCGATCGTGGCAGCTACCGAAGTTGCTGTATTAGGAAGTATCATGCTTAATCGAGACAGAAAATTATTTGATGCTGATTTTTGGGGTGGTGTAGTAAAGATAATTTCTGTCACAGGCTTTAGTATTGTCACAGGCTTTATTTCGGTGCAATTTTTGCCGCTTATTGCTAATGACCAAGGTACAACGTTGCTGTTTAAGTTTAGTGGTATAGCGGCGGTAACATTGACTGTGCATATTCTTATATCTGCCCTGTTTGGCCTGGCCGAGGTTCGGCCACTGTTTGACTGGCTAAGGCGCGTAAGCCTACGAACAATTAAAGTAGATTACTAAAAACACCTACCTCTGTTATACTGGCAGAGTTAAGAGTTAAGAGTTAAGAGTTAAGAGTTAAGAGTTAAGAGTTAAGAGTTAAGAGTTAAGAGTTAAGAGTTTTTCGTGGACCAATCACATATACGCAATTTTTGTATTATCGCTCATATTGATCATGGTAAATCTACCCTGGCCGATCGTTTGCTGGAGCTAACAGGTACGGTCGAAAAGCGCAATATGAAGGCGCAGCTACTTGACCGCATGGACTTAGAGCGCGAAAAGGGCATTACCATTAAACTTGCACCCGTACGCATGAAGTACAAGTCGAGTCACGAGTCGCGAGTCGCGAGTCACGGTGGCTTCGGGATCCGTCATTCCCGCGAAGGCGGGAATCCAGTCGGTCAAGCGTCGCGCAGCGACACAGCCTTCTCACATACCCCCAGGGAATATGAGCTGAACCTCATCGACACCCCAGGCCACGTTGACTTTTCGTATGAGGTTTCACGGAGTTTACAGGCTTGCGAGGGTGCACTGCTCGTCGTCGATGCGACTCAGGGTATCCAGGCTCAGACCCTCGCCAATGTCTATCTGGCGATTGCGGCCGATCTTACTATCATTCCTGTTCTAAATAAAATTGACTTACCTGCCGCTGATGTTGACCGTGTGAGCCGCGAGGTTATTAGCTTGCTTGGCTGTAAACAAGAAGATATTTTAATGATTTCGGCCAAAACAGGCCAGGGTGTTGAAGCAGTGCTAGATAGAATCGTGGCTGATGTACCAGCACCAAAGCCTTCACAGTTGCCCGAAACTAGAGCCCTTATTTTCGATAGCTATTACGACGATTACCGCGGCGTTATTCTGTACGTTCGCGTCATAGACGGCCACATTCTTAAAAATGCTCAGATCAAGATGTTAGCAACGAGTGCGCAGGGCATTGCGCTTGAAGTTGGAGCACTCAAGCCCGACATGACGCCCAACGCCGAGCTAAAAACGGGTGAGATTGGCTACATTGTAACTAACCTCAAGTCGACGCGTGAGGCACGGGTTGGTGACACGATTACTTTGGTAGCCAATCCCGCTACTGCGGCTTTGCCCGGTTACCGCGACGTACAGCCCTTTGTGTATGCGGGGTTTTTCCCCGAGAGCAATGAGTACTATCAGGAGCTCAAAGACGCTGTCGAAAAGCTTTCGCTCAGTGATTCAGCGTTGCAGTTTGTGCCCGAAAACTCACCAGTCTTGGGCTTTGGTGTGCGCATTGGCTTTTTGGGCTTGCTCCACATGGATATTGTGCGCGAACGCCTTGAGCGTGAGTACAACCTAGAGTTAGTGGTAACGAACCCTAGTACGGATTACAAAATTAGTATGGTTTCGGGCGAGGAAATTGATATAAAATCGGCGGCAGACCTCCCTGATGTAACGAAAATTGTTGAAATCCGCGAACCATGGATCAAGGGCGAAATAGTCGTGCCACAAAACTTTGTGGGTCCAGTCATACAGCTTATTTCAGGCAAGCGCGGTCTGCAAACAAACCTTAGTTACATAGACGAACGCGCTATGGTGAGCTTTGAGGCGCCGCTCGCCAACCTGCTCACAGATTTCTACGATCAGCTTAAAAGCATTACTTCTGGCTATGGTAGTTTTAACTACGAACTCGATGATTACCGAGTTGAAGACCTGGTAAAAGTCGATTTTTATATAGCGGGCGAAATGGTTGGTGCACTAAGTGTTATTGTCCATCGCAGTGAGGCCCAGCGGCTTGGGCGTGAGACGGTCGAAAAGCTTAAAGAAGTCATACCGCGGCAGAACTTTCAGGTCGCCTTACAAGCGGCGATTAATGGCCGATTCATTGCCCGCGAAGACCTAAGCGCTTTTCGAAAAGATGTAACAACAGGGCTATACGGCGGCGATGTTTCCCGCAAAAAAAAGGTGCTCGCCAAGCAAGCCAAAGGCAAAAAACGGATGAAGCGTTTCGGTAAGGTCGACATTCCTGCTGAGGCGTTTACTGTCATGCTAAAACGTGACTAGTTAAAACCACTAGCAAAAACTGTCATCCTGAGTTTAATTCAGGATCTCGTGGGCTTTAGTGCAATGCAAAATACGGCCATTATCGCATGGTTGCAATCATCTAAGCTTCATGACCTACAGAACTTCAATATTGGGTTATCCTCACCTACTTTTTATTTTGAAATGCCTTCAGGTCGGCGATGATTTCGGCGGCGTGTTTAGCAGGGTCAACACCTTCATATTTTTTGGCAATCTCGCCCTGAGGGTTAATTAAAAACGTATTGCGTTTTACGCCGAGCAGTATTTTACCAAAGAAAAACTTTGGGTCCCACGAATCATATGCTTCTGCAACAGCATGGTCGGGGTCACTCAGTAGGGTAAAGTTAAGCTCGTGCTTGTCGGCAAATTTGCGGTGGCTTTCCACCGAATCTTTACTAACGCCCATCACGACAGCATCGCCAAATTCGGCAATGGCATCGCGCGCGTCGCGAAAGTTGCAAGCCTCTTTGGTGCAGCCTGGCGTATTATCTTTGGGGTAAAAATACAACACTACCCACTTGCCCGCGTAATCCGCTAGCGAATGCGTTTTGCCATCTTGATCTTGCAGTGTAAACTCTGGTGCCTTTAACATATATGCTCCTTCTATATGTGGTTCACTATAACACGCCGCCGCTGTTTACTTTGTAAGCTAGCCCATATCTGTTATAAAGGTAGCATGAATAACACTACGCTTGAGGCGCTTGTCGCCAATTACAAACCATCTGCCGACACCATTAAGCTCGTGCAGAGTACACCTATTGTACTTCTTGTAGGGGTAAGTGGGGCGGGTAAAGACACCATAAAACACCAAATGCTCCAAAGCGGAAAATACCATCATGTGGTGTCTCATACCACCCGAGCACCTCGTGAGAATGGGGGCATTATGGAGCAAGATGGTGTAGAGTACCACTTTATTTCGAAAGAACAGGCCTGCAACATGCTTAAAAACGGTGAATTTGTTGAGGCAAAAGAGTACGGTGGTAACTTGTATGGTACGAGTGCCGCAGAATTACAATGGGCGAAAGACGCAGAAAAAATAGCGCTCACCGACATTGAAGTACAGGGGGTTGCCGAGTACAAAGCTATCTCTGAAAACGTTATTGCCGAATTTATTTTGCCGCCAGACTATAAGGAATGGCAGCGGCGCCTGCATTCTCGCTATACCACTGGCAAGGCAGACGAATCAGATATAGAACGGCGTATGCATACCGCAATACTCGAGCTCAAAGAAGCGCTTAGTAAGCCCTACTATTATTTTATTGTAAATGATGACCTTAACGAGGCGGTCGATGCGGCAAATGAAATAGCGCATAGTAACAACGAATTTAACCGTATCGATAAAAGCTTTCATGCATGGGCCGAAAAGCTCCTGAAAGACCTCCAAGCTAGCCGCTAGCACTCTTGAGTTTTGAGTGCCAAAGTGTTATGCTTATGACATGACTCCACGACAAAAGCAAATTTTAACGGCTATTATTGAACAATACGCAGAGGTGGCTGCGCCGGTGGGCAGCAGTTTGCTTGCCAAAGTATTTGGCGTTTCGTCGGCCACGGTACGGGCCGAAATGGCCGAGCTGGAACAAAAGGGCTACATTCGTCAGCCCCATACTTCTGCTGGTAGAATCCCAACCGACAAGGGCTACCGCTATTACGTGAACACCATTGCCGAAACGGGCCATGGTACGCCCGAGCGTGGCGCCGAACGGGCGCTGAGCAGTCGCTTGCAAGATGGTGGTTTGCCAGAGCGAGCTATTCGCAATGCAGTAGACACGCTGGTGGAACTAACTCATAACCTCGGCCTTGCAACCATTGGCAACCAACTGTACATATCGGGGCTGAGTAACCTGTTTGGCCAGCCAGAGTTCCATGATGGCCACCAGGTACAGCAAGTTGCCAGCCTGCTCGACAACCTAGAGCCGTGGCTGCGAGAAGCCGCCCCTAACCAACCACTGACCGTGTACATTGGCGCCGAAAACCCCATTGGTCGTAGTGCCGATGTGAGCCTTATCATTAGCCGTTTTCGCAGCCCTTTTAGCGACCATAGCTACATTGGCACGCTTGGCCCCACCCGCCAAAGCTACCGCGATGTAATGACGCTGGTTGCGCATGCCGGGAGAACCCTGGAGGAAGTGCTATGAACGCCAGTTTGCCATCCAGCTACGATATTTTGCGAAGTGCAGAAACAGAAGCTCGTTTTGCCGAATGGGAAGGTAATCCGTCTGATGCAGCACATCGCAGAGAAGTGGCTAGCCAATTTTTGCTGCAAATCGGTGTTTCGCCTGATTGGATTAACATGCAATGGGGTAAAGTAGCTTTAGACCTAGACCAAGAGTTTCAAAAAAAGAGTCAGGGTGCATTATGACTAAAAAAAGCAGGATGATATAGACTTCAAGCATGTGGGCTGCGGCGATGGCTGCGTCGAGAGAAATTACTTAGCTAAAGTTTGTTAAAGGAGTAGAAGAACTACAATGAAGCAAAAAAAAGATAAGCCGACAACCGACTCAGACAAAACTGATTCTCAGCTCGATTACGTACAGATCTCCGAGCAACTAGCGGCCGAAAACGCGCAGCTTACAGAGGCTTTGCAGCGTGAGCGGGCAGACGCCGTTAATCTGCGCCGCCAGCACGAAGCCCAAATTGCCGCCTTGCGGTCGAGCGTTAAATCAAACATCGTCAAAGACTTGCTGCCAATTATCGATAATTTCGAGCGCGCACTAAAGCACCTGCTTGCGGCAGAGAGCCAAGAGCCCAGAGTCAAGAGTCAAGAAGAAAAGCAGCTTCGTGAGTGGGTTGAGGGGGTCAAAAAGATACTTTTACAGTTCGAAAAAACCCTCGGTGATATAGGCGTAGAACGTATTAAAACCGTTGGCGAACCGTTTGACCCGCACTACCACGAGGCGGTCAGTATGGAACAAGGTGAGGGCGAACACGAAGTGGTGTGTGAAGAACTCCAAAGTGGCTACGCCATGGGCGAAGATGTTATTCGCCACGCCATGGTCCGCGTGAAGGGGTAGTTGCTGTGCCGCAACGATTATCTTTTTGGCCCGATACACCACTACAATTGGTTATTATTTCGGACGCATGTAGCACGCTTGAAGATGGCGGAAATCTAGAAGAGGTTTTCGGTGGCCCGACTTATCCCGACAGCGTGGTTGAACGAGTTGGCTTACGTCAATCACTTGGAGACACCAGGCTCAATAGGGTAATCTATAGCTTGGCTGGTGAGATTGTTGGTTTACTCGAAAGGTGCAAATCACCACGCACAAAATACGCTAGACTTCTAAGTGAACTAGCACTGCGTTCACGAGATAAAATGCTATAATCTAACCAATAGCAGTATGGGGGAGAGTGCATGCCATTTACAGGTGCGGGAACTGGAATACAGAATGCAAACGATGTTTTTTTTAACACTCTTGCTCAAGATAATATATTGCGCTACAACGCCACCACCGCGAAGTGGAACAACGTACCTCTATCTGTCGGTGCAGCAGAAGTTTTAGATGGTGTTATAACTGAGCCAAAGCTTTCAGTTACGAACACGCCCGCCTCCAACCAAGTCTTATCGTGGGATGGGACAGGTATGACCTGGGTGACGCCATCGGCAGGTGTTGATGACGGTACTCGCCTGTTGGATTCATTTGCGGGTACCACTGATGACGATAAGCTAACTGCCGCAATCGCTTGGCAGCAGGCTCACTCTCGAATGCCTGCGATTCGCCTTGGTTCACGTATACATACATTCAACCAAACTCGTACGCTTTACAGCGGCCTTAAAATAATTGGTACACCCGCTGGTCCTCGTAACCTCGAACAAAGTAGCGGTGTGTTTGTGCCGACTCGTATAAATCTCGGGGCCAGTATTAGTTCTGGCGCCGCATCGTGGTGGGTGACTCCGGGGGGTAATTTGTTCGATATATACATGGCAGACTTTGCGGTGGCTGGTGATGGCGGCATCTCAAAACATCAATTTATAGATGTCACAACTGGCTCACTCTATGCATGCCAGTTTCATGCTCTAAGCTTTAACTTTATGCGTAGTGTTTTTGGGCGGAAAGACCGTAAATGCCTTATTACACAAACCCTTTTTACAGGACACTGGACTGCAAATAACCTCTGGGACACACAGTTTATGCTCGGTGGCGCAGACAACAACTTGTGGATGGATGGATATTTAAATATTGGGCCAAGCTCTAGCCCCGCTCAGACAGGTACTTATGCCGACAACGACTACGAATTAGTCTTTGATTCACTAAGCAAAACCAATGTTGGCTTTGTGTTTATGTCTGCACTTAATGGTTGGCGTGGCCTTAAGGTTTCGGGTTCGGCTGGCCACGGCTTGCGTTTCTTTGGCGGCGCATACGAAGGCTACAAAAGCAGTAACGACACATTGGCCGCCCCTGGCACAGTCATACGCCTAGAGGGCGGGAACGGCGCGTTTTTTAGTCCAAGTGTTGGCCAGGGCATGCAAAACCCAGACATTGCGAACGAAAAAGGGCTTATTCATATGACGGGCGGAGAATGGGCGTTTTATTCACCCTCCTTTTACCGTACGCCAGCCGCCGATACAACGCCTATGGTCTACGTTGAGGGCGGGCGGCTACTTGTGCAGGGTGCAACGCGTAATGACGGTCAAGAATCCTGGACAACCCGACCGAAGTTCCAAATTGGTGGTTCGGTTGTGCTGGGGCCAGATGCGGGTGAAAACGTATTTTATTGCCCCGATATGTCTATGGTAAGTGTTTAAGCAAAAAGTTCAAAAAATTTAGTTAGCACTCTTGACATGAGAGTGCTAATTTGTTTACAATAGGTGTACGTTTAGCACTCTAACTATCTAACTGCTAATTAAGAAAGGGAATATATGTCAAAAATCATTGGTATCGACCTCGGTACAACCAACAGCGCCATGGCTGTCATGCAGTCGGGCAAAGCAGAAATAATTGCCAACTCAGAAGGCAACCGCACGACACCATCTGTCGTGGCGGTGAATAAAAAGGGCGAACGCCTGGTGGGGCAAATTGCCCGCCGCCAGCAAGTTACCAACCCGAAAGACACTATTTACGAAGTAAAGCGCCTGATTGGCCGCAATTTTAGCGACAAAGAAGTTCAGCGCGACCTCAAGCTTTTGGGCTACGAAATCGTAAAAAGTGGCAACAGTACAAAAGTTAAAATGGCTGGCAAAGAGTACAGTCCAGAAGAAATCAGCGCCATGATTCTCGGCAAGCTCAAGGCCGACGCCGAAGCTTTCCTTGGTGAACCAGTCACCGAGGCAGTCATCACTGTGCCCGCTTACTTCGACGACTCACAGCGCCACGCCACGAAAGACGCTGGTAAAATCGCCGGTCTCGAAGTTAAGCGTATTATAAACGAGCCAACTGCCGCAGCCCTCGCCTACGGCCTCGACAAGAAAAAGGCTGATGAAAAGATTGTCGTGTACGACCTCGGCGGTGGCACCTTCGACGTCTCTGTTCTCGAGCTGGGCGACGGCGTGTTTGAAGTAAAGAGTACCAATGGCGATACACACCTTGGTGGTGCCGACTTTGACCGCGTTATCGTCAACTACTTTGCCGATGAATTCAAAAAAGAACATGGCATAGACATTCGTGAAGACAACGCCGCCATGCAGCGCCTGCGCGACGAAGCCGAAAAAGCTAAAATAGAACTTTCTACTGCTCAGGAAGTTGATGTCAACCTGCCGTTCCTAACGGCCGACGCCGATGGCCCTAAGCACTTCGAGCACAAACTGTCGCGCGCCAAGCTCGAAGACCTGGTGGGCGAGCTCATAGACAAAACAGCCGTACCGTGCGAAAAAGCACTCAAAGATGCTGGCCTGAAGGCGAGCGAGATCGACAATGTCGTACTTGTTGGTGGTATGACCCGCATGCCCGCTGTAGTTGAAAAGGTAAAAAAAATCTTTGACAAAGACCCCATGAAAGGCGTCAACCCAGACGAAGTTGTTGCGCTTGGCGCTGCTATTCAGGGCGGTGTACTCCAGGGTGATGTCAAAGACGTGCTGCTGCTAGATGTCACACCACTGAGCCTCGGTATCGAAACTATGGGCGGTGTTATGACACGCCTCATCGAGCGCAACACCACCATTCCCACCAGCAAATCCGAAGTGTTTAGTACCGCGGCCGACAATCAGCCACAGGTAGAAGTGCATGTGCTTCAGGGCGAGCGCGAAATGGCCGAGGGCAACAAGTCTTTGGGCCGATTCATCCTCGATGGTATCCCACCAGCCCCACGCGGCATTCCGCAAATTGAAGTTACCTTCAACATCGACGCCAATGGCATTTTAAACGTTACCGCCAAAGACAAAGGTAGTGGCAAAGAGCAAAACATTACGATCCAGGGCAGTGGCTCTCTCGACAAATCCGAGGTAGAAAAAATGGCCAAAGAAGCCGAAGCCCACGCCGAAGAGGACAAAAAGCGCAAAGAGGCTGTTGAAGCTCGCAATATGCTCGACAGCAGCGTCTATCAGGCCGAAAACCTCAAGCGCGAGCACAAAGAAAAACTATCTGAAGACGATGTTAAAAAAATCGATGAAGCGGTAGAGGTTGCCAAAAAGGTCGTAGAAGACAAAGACGCCGAAAAAGACAAGCTAGAGGAAGCCGCCAAGGCGCTCAACGAAGTACTCATGCCCATCGGCGCCAAAATGTACGAAGCCGCCGCCAAAGAAGCCGAAGCCAGTACTCCAGGTGAAGACACATCTGAAAAACCCTCATCCGAGAAGAAAAAAGGCAAAAAAGACGACAAAGACGCGCCAATCGAAGGTGAAGTAGTTGACTAACATGTCCCGAGTTTGCGGGGTCCCCGCGGAGAGAGGATTCTCTGCGGGGTGCAGTGGCGAAGTCATCGACGAAAAATAACACTAAATATATTCCAGAAAAAGTGCCGCTCCAAAGCGGCACTTTTCATAAAATGACCTAAAAACGATTGCTCATTTTTGTGCGGGTGAGTCCACTTCCATTATAATCAATATAATGCCTACAGACCGTGTGCTTGCAGTGTATAAAAAGGCCTACCCTTTTCATCTGTTAAATTTTGCATATCCAGTGTATAAAAAGGCCTACCCTTTTCATCTGTTAAATTTTGCATTTTGCTGATTATAGGTATATCCAGTAGGGTTTGTTTTTAGGTTTAGGTAGTCTTTTGGGGTAAGGCGGTATGAAATTATGCATGCTTTGTAGGGGAGCGCACTATCTATTTGTCGGCAATAAGAACATACTGCGCAGAGTAAGTGAGTAACATAGAGTCTTGGAGAAAACCATATGAGCACAAACAACACACGAGTCAAAGCGATGCCAGCCCACAGAAAAATATCGCTCACTGCGGGCATACTTTACCTGCTGACGTTTGTATCTATCCCAACTCTGACGCTCTATAGCACGGCAAAGAGTAGCGGTTATATTACGGGTACTAGTTCGGACACTGCAGCGCTTATGGGCATTTTATCTGAAATCATCGTCGCGTTAGCTGGTATAGGCACTGCGGTGGTGCTATTTGCAGTTTTAAAGAAACAAAATGAAACACTCGCTATCGGGCTGATAGCATCTCGGGTTCTCGAAGCCGCCTCGATATTTGTTGGGACGGCTGTCATCCTGACACTAGTGAGCCTAAAGCAAGCAAATGTCGGGAGCGACGCTCTGGTCGTCGGCCAAACGCTTGTCAGTCTGTATGACAGAATTTTCCTGGTTAGCCAGAGCTTCCTCCCTGGTATAAACGATTTACTGCTAGGAATTTTACTCTACAAATCACGTCTGGTACCAAAAGCAATTGCTTTGATTGGGATAGTGGGCGGACCAATGATTATTGCTAGCCTTACTGCCGTGATACTAGGCGTGATTGCGCTCGATAGCCCCATAAAAGGTGTTTCGGCAATTGGTGTCGCACTGTTTGAGCTTACTTTGGGTATATGGCTGGTCGCCAAAGGGTTTAACCCTAAAGCAGTCGCTGCCCTAGACAAAAAGCCAACAGCCTCATAAAAGCCACAACTCATAAAAGTTTATAAAAGGCCTACCCTTTTCATCTGTAAAAATGTGGTATATGATTTTTATATGAGTAAGAGGAATACGAGAAGACAGTTTGATGTACCTGCTTTCTATCATGTGTACAACCGCGGAGCGAACAAGGAGAAGATATATATAAACGCGGCCGATAAAAGGAAATTTATGTCAATCATGGCTCGATATCTCGACCCTGACGATGAAGCAGTCAGAGACGACGGAGTACCTTACGAAAAATCTGCTGCTAAACTGGTTGCATATTGTCTGATGGGTAATCATTTTCACCTACTGCTTTTTCAGGACACTGAAACGACTGATATCCAAAAGCTTATGAGCTCGATATCCACGGCCTATAGCATGTACTTCAATTTACGGTACAAAAGAAGTGGACGACTCTTCGAAGGCCCATACCAAGCGTCACGTATAGATACCGACACATACTTAGCGCATATATCCCGCTATATCCATCTCAACCCTAGGTATTACAAAACATACTACTATTCGAGTTTGCCAGAGTACACCAACAAACGAAGCACAGCATGGCTGCACCCCGAGCTAGTGACCGATATGTCCTCAGAAGCATATCTGAAGTTCCTGGAAGATTATGAGGATAGGGCAGAGGTATTAAGAAACACGAAAAAAGCATTAGGATTATAAATAGCAACAAACAACAGATGAAAAGGGTAGGCCTTTTATAAACTTTTATAAATTGTGGGTTTTGATTGGAGCGCATACGTGTATCTAGGCTAGTTGTTTGTAGACGATTAAACGTATTATGCACATGGTTATTGGGGGCAGAAATGATATAAAAGACATATGAGCGGCCACGAATCAAATGGTGATATTGTTCCGGCTGTTGCCTCTCCAGAGGCAGTAGCAACGCTTTTTGACCCAAAAAGTGTTGCTCGTGCGCGGGTTACAGAGTTTTTAGAGCTCACAGTCGAAGCTATACTTGGCCAACCCTGCGTACATGAGATAGAGTCTGGAGCGGTGGCAATAATCGATTCCGCTGATGGCGACAATGAAATATACCCGCCGAATAAACGCTTGGCTATATCAATGCTTGGTCTTCAGGCAGCCGTGCGGACCTTGTGTCAGCAAAATCCTCCAGAGGAGCGCGATGAAACCGTGACTGCTACGAGGGATGTGGTGGACGGCAGTACTAATAAGATACTAAGCTATAAATTCTCAGCATCCAGGGCTGGTGCAAATTTTGGTACATATTTGGCTAGTAAACTTCTTGACACGTACGACACAGATGATGATAACTCCGACGAACCTGATAACCACAGGAAGGTCTATGAGCATGTGCTGATACCATCGGACCACTACCTGCAACAGGTGATACGGCGAGGGCGTCTACATGAATCAGTCTTCCATGCATCTGAAACAGATTTCATCAGTCCTAAATGGTCGGAAACGGAAATAGAATGGCTAGCTAACGGCGGCATGGCCAGACGGACTATAAATTTAGGGCGCAAATTCTTTGACGAAAATAAGTATTGCCCAGACCGGAAAGGCGTTACGGCTTTTTATGAGGCCGATCGTATTTTTTATAAGCCGCTTTATAATAAAGATGCCCAAGGCATAGAGCCCTACTTAAGTATCACTCAAAAACTACTACGCCAGCTTATAGATGCACTCAATGGTACGCACGAGATACGAGGGATAGCCTAGCGGCCGCAAAAAATGGAAAACAAAAGAGGTGCCTTTAACAGATAGCAGTTTTACCAATAAGGTTATTTTTATCAGGTGTAGCCTGGTTGTGGCCAAACACTTTGTGTCGCTGTATACAAATACAGCGTGAGAATGGCTATAATACGTGTTCATGAATGATTGGACTTTGTACCCCGTGTTTGTGGCGACGACTTTGTCGGTCGGTGGTTGGGCGTATTTTGTGTGGCGGGAGCACGACGCGGCTCACCCCGTTGAACTCAGTAAACTTGCAGTGAGAAACCGCGCCAATGCTACCTACTATCGTATTTTGATGTGGCTTTGCCCGCTACTTTTTGCGATAACTGGCTGGTGGTACGTTGCGCCGCGCGTAGGCAACACTTTGCTTGTGGCGATGTGTCTTATAAGCTGTGGTTGTTGCATGCTGGCTGGTGTGTTTTTGCCAAAGGGGGGCAAGCCAGAGCGACTGCACGATATTTTCGCGTACACCATGGGTTTTGCCATGCTTTTGCTGGCCTTTGTTGCTGCGTGGGTAGTTCCAAAGTATTCATTGGCCATGTGGCTCGTGGCACTCACTATGACTATTCTTGCCATCGCAGGGCCACGGCTCCGACACCACTATATATTCTACGAATTAGGCTTTATATATCTTTCTCATCTCAGCATGATACTGATTACGCTTGGCGCAAGTTAATACTTCTTTCGGGACGAGGAAACAACAGGGGTGGGTTTTACTTCGTTTGCGTTTTCAGCGTTCGAGCCGAGGCAGTTGTTGCTGTGCCATATAGCGCATAATACTGGCCGCTGTAGGGTATGTTGCGTCCTATACAGCACCAGGGCGGGCAAGTCTGCGCGATTCTTTCTACTCGATTGCGGCATTTCTGATACTGGCATCCCGCGGCGACTCCTAAGCTTTTGCCCGGAACATGTTTTAGCTAGAGAACATTTTCACAAAAAAAGGCAACTGTTCGTCGGTCGGATTACTGCCTAAAGCCATACATTAACCCGATAACATTGCTTACTGCCTGCTGCACAACAATAGCCTCAAAAACACTCAGTCCTTATCTAGCACTCTAGACTTTTGAGTGCCAGTTTTGTAAAATGTAGAGAATGTCTAAACGAGATTACTATGAAGTATTGGGCGTGACCAAGGGTGCCAGTGCTGATGAAATTAAGAAAGCCTTTCGCCGCAAGGCTGTCGAGCTACACCCCGACAAGCAAGGTGGCGATGAGGCAAAGTTTAAAGAAGTAAATGAAGCCTATGAGGTTTTAAAAGACCAAAGCAAGCGCCAGCGCTACGACCAGTTTGGCCACGCTGGAGTGGGCGGCGCGAGTGGCGGCGGCAATCCGTTTAGTGGCTACGGTGGTGAGTGGAGTGGCCAAAACGTCAACTTCGACTTTGGCGACCTTGGGCTGGGCGATATTTTTGGTAGCTTTTTTGGCGGTGGCGCTAGCGCGGGCGGCGGGCGTGGCCAACGCCAGGCGCGGGGTAACGACCTCGAAACTCGTGTAGAAATAACGTTTGAAGAAGCTGTTTTTGGCACCGAAACCAAACTCAACCTTAATATTGAAGACACCTGTAGCCACTGTAAGGGCTCCACGGCCGAACCAGGCTACGAACTCAAAACGTGTGACACCTGTAAGGGCAGCGGGCAAGTGGTGCAAGCCGTACGGACTATTTTTGGCAACATTCAGCAGGCTGCAGTTTGCCCGACTTGTCATGGCCAAGGTAAACAGCCTGAAAAGGTCTGTACTGTGTGCCGCGGCAAGGGCACCGAACGCCGTAGTCAAAGCATCGACCTCAAAATCCCGGCCGGTATAGACGACGGCGCAACCATTCGACTACGCGAACACGGCGAGGCGATTGCCAACGGGCCCAAAGGCGACCTATATGTGCACATTCGCGTCAAAGCCCACAAACACTTCACGCGCGAGGGCGACCTCATACTCAGTAACGAACACATTTCTATGGTAGATGCCGCTCTTGGTGCTGAAATAGATGTTGCAACAGTCGATGGAACAGTGCGCATGAAAGTTCCTGCGGGCACGCAAAGCGGCTCAGACTTCAAGCTTTCGGGCCACGGCGTAACACACATGCGTTCAGAAAGTCGCGGCGCCCATATTGTGACCATTGTAGTCGATACGCCCACCAAGCTGACGCGCCAGCAGCAAGAACTTCTCGAGGCCTTTCGCGCCGAGCCCAAAAAACGCGGCATATTTTAAAAGCCTAGGCTTCACAAACCACCACAAACACGAGATAATGGGTCTAATATGCTTAAGCTTAGACCAGATCAGCGTGGCCTCATTACTATGGAAGTGATAATTTTGATCATTCTCGGCTTTATCATCTACCTGGTCTACCAACGCGTCAAAGCCGCTCAGCACTAATATTGCATTATTATCAAAAAAATGATATCATTCATAAATGAAAAGTTACCCAAAAAAGCTATGGACTTAGGTCAGGTTAGCGACATATGAAAAGAGTACTAGTTCTTTATAGTTTTCGTAGCAATAAAACCCCCTATACCGATTTGTTATTCGGTCGATTGAAGACAAGGGGGAAAGTACACGGTCTGGATATGCACCGTGGGTCGCTAAAAGATTTGCGCATTAGTATTTATAACAATAAATTACACATTATTGACTCTATGACAGGTTTTCCGATAGACGATTATGATGTGGTGTACTTTGAGTTATGGTACAAGTCGCAGCAACAAGCACTAGTGGCTGCAAATTATTTAGCACAAAAAGGCGTACCATTTATGAGCCACGAGTTGAAAACATTGACTCCAATGACAAAAGTGGGTGAATTAGGCCTTCTGGCGGATAGGTCCGTGCCACTGCCGAATACTTTCATATCCAGCGCAAGAGAAATAGAGAAAGTCTTTCGGCAGCAGCCACCTTTAGACTACCCGTTTATACTAAAAGCGGCCGATGCGTGTGGTGGGAAAAACAATCATCTAGTAAATAACTATAAAAACCTTAAAGATATACTTAGAGAAAATAAGGACGTTCAATATGTTGCGCAAGAGTTTATACCGAATGATTGTGATTACAGATGCTTGGTCCTTGGGGGTGAAATAAAGTTGGTGCTAAAACGAACTAGGCAACGCGCCGCAAACACTCATCTCAATAATACATCTGCTGGTGCAAAAGGAGAGATTATTCCTGTTGAAGCTCTGGACAAAAAATCAATAGATGCAGTGATTAATGCAGCAGAGGTGCTTGGACGGGCGCAGTTTTCTGGCGTAGATTTAATAATTGATAAGAACACTGGCAGTCCTTATATTTTAGAAGTAAATCAAACTCCTCAGATAGAAATAGGCGCAGAAGTCGACAAGAAAATGGATGCATTACTTAACTATATAAAGGAGATGGGCAGTGAAAAATAAATTTATAGTATTTGTTTTTGCATATCAACGTAGCTCATCTAGTACTCGGTTTGATGGTTTCGGACGTCGGCTCAAAAAAGCTGCTAATTTTCCAGAAGAAGTAGATGTAGTAACCGTGGCTTTAGAGAACCTGGTCTATGTTATCGATGAGAATGGCGAGGCGCATGTCTACGACGCAATAACCGACATTGACTTAAATGATGCCTTATATGTCTACATGAAGTCCTGGGAGGCTATGCCAGAAGAGGCGGCGGCACTAGGAATCTATCTTTATCATAAAGGAATACAGTTTGCTGATCATGCTGTCCTGGGTATGGGTGTTTCAAAGCTTGTAACTGGATTTCGTCTGTGGAGCGATGGACTGAGAGTACCCTTTACTATGTATGTTCGTCGATCCGAGCTTTTACCCCAAGCGGTAGAAAAATGGCAGGGCAAACTTGGAAGGAAGTTCATAGTTAAAGATATTGTTGGGGCAAAAGGAAAACTCAATTTTCTGGTAGACAAAACGCAAGCCATTGAAAGAATAGATGAACATAAGGATGCTCATTTTATAATTCAACGATACATAGAGAATGATGGTGACTACAGAGTGGGAATTTATTTTGAGCGTGTGGGGTTTGTTATTAAGAGAGTTGGAGATGGCTCATCACACCTAAATAACATTTCAGCCGGTGGCTCGGCTGAGTATATTGATACTACAGAGGCTGACCGGAGCCTAAAACATTTAGCGAAAAAAGCAGCCCGTTCGGTGAATCTGCAGGTATGTGGTGTTGATTTAATCCAAGAAAAACAAAGCAAAAAACTATATGTTTTGGAGGTCAATCAGGGATCGCAAATTGTTACAGGGGCGTATAGTGAGGAGAATATTGCTTCATTCAACCATTCCTTAAGGAGCGAGCTTAAAGAACGAAATAAAAGAAATCGCAAAAAAGCCATGAAGATCATTGGCAGGAGAGCGATTGTGAAACTTACAGAATTGGGCGTAGAATCTGCGGTTGCTAAAATTGATACTGGTGCATATTCATCAACATTACATGCTGAAAACATACGGATAGTTACAGAAAACGGTGTTGATGTTCTTAAGTTTGAAGTTATGCCAAGCTCAAAGCTAAAAACATATAATAATACTAAGCATTCTTGTGAGTTTAAAGAGTTTTTTATGACACAGGTGTCTAGCTCAAACGGTCACTCAGAGATGCGTTACGCGATACAGACGAAGATTGCGTTAGATGGGGTAAGGTTCCCCGCAGTGCTTACGCTGAGCGATCGCTCTAAAATGAGTCACTCTCTACTTATTGGCCGACGGTTATTGCGTTCTCGATTTCTAGTGAATGTTGAACTTAATGAAGATAATGAATTTGAATGGAAAAACTAATGCCCTCAAAACCACTAACCATAATTGGTTCTTCTGAGCCAGTTTCATTCCCCGAAATTGGGCTGACTGACGTGCCAGCTCGGATAGATACTGGTGCTCGCAATTCAACCATATGGGCTTCAAATATAGTAGAATCGAACGGACGCCTAACGTTTAGTTTTTTTGCTGAAGGTCACGTACTGTATACGGGCGAGCTGATAGCGGCAGAGCAGTTTACGAGGATCATCGTTACGCCCTCAAATGGCATGGCCGAGGAACGGTACGTGGTCAAGCTGCTGTGCGTGGTAAAGGGGCGAAAGATTCGAACCTCGTTTACACTTGCCGATCGTTCAACGCAAATTTACCCAGTGCTCGTTGGACGTAACATTTTACGAGATAGGTTTATTGTCGATATTAGTTCATACGATCTGAACCCGAAAGAAGACGCTGAATATGCACGACTGTTGCGGAAAGCGTTTGAGGCTGGGGCAAGGGCATCTTTGCCAAACAAGATGGTTGGGCCGAAACTTAAAATTGCCATTTTATCTAAGGGGACAGCCAATTACACTACAAAGCGTCTCAAAGAAGTCGCAGCAGCACGAGGGCACGATATACGGGTGATAAACTATGCAAAATGCTATCTCACCATGGAGAAAAGCAAGCCGGTCGTGTACTACAAGGGTAAAGTACTACCAAAATTCGACGTAATTATCCCCCGTATTGCTCAGAGCTATACAAAATACGGGACCGCCGTGGTACGTCAATTTGAAATGCAAGGTACCTTTAGTACGGCCAGTTCGATGGCGATCAACCGTTCGCGCGACAAACTACGTTCGTACCAAATTATGGCGCGGCAAGACGTAGGCATACCAAAAACGGTTTTTGCCCGCGAAACAGCTAACCTGGAAGAGATTGTCGATTTAGCAGGTGGTGCCCCCGTTATTATTAAGGTAGCGCGGGGTACTCACGGCAATGGTGTGGTTTTGGCCGAAACCAAAAAGGCGGCCAAGGCTGTAATGCAGGCATTTTATGTTGAAGGCGTAAACTTTATTGTTCAAGAATTTGTAAAAGAAAGCGCGGGCACGGATATTCGAGCACTGGTAGTCGGTCACCGAGTGGTAGCAAGCATCATTCGCCAGAGCCTAGACGATGACTTCCGCAGCAACACTCATCAGGGTGGAGTAGGCCATAAGGTAAAACTGACTGCCGAAGAAGAGCGGACTGCCATTAAGGCAGCTCGTGCCATGAACTTGCCATTTTGCGGCGTTGATATGATGCGTTCAAATGACGGACCAAAAGTACTAGAGGTAAACAGCAGTGCGAGCATAAAAACACCCGAGCTCGTGACAAGGCGTGATGTGGCGACTAAAATAATTGAGTATGTCGAACGTAACGCCAAAGCCAAGCACAAAAAAGACAAAGTTGGAGCTTAGGCTAACTACAAAATATTCACTGGTGCTGCTTTTGATTGTGGTTGCGGGCTTTCTGCTTGTGCCTACCCATTCAAGCCGCTCGAGTACACAACTCACCAATATGGGCAAAACGAGATATGCTATGGAAGTAGCCTCGACCGAACAAGCTCGAAGGAAGGGGCTTAGTGGGCGGGCTTCGATGCCAAGAAATAAAGGCATGTTATTTGTGTTCGATGCGCCAGACAAGGCCTGTTTTTGGATGAAAGATATGCATTTCGCACTTGATATTATTTGGTTGGACAGCGCAAAAAAGGTAGTTCATATTGAAAAAAACGTTTTGCCTGCAACGTTTCCACATAATTTTTGCGCTGTGCAGCCCGCAAAATATGTTATTGAGTTAAACGCGGGCGAAGTTGATCACTCGGGCATAAAGCTAGGTCAAACTCTAAGTTTGTAAGCTAGCAAACGTTTTATGTGTAAGCCATCCGCTACCACAGGTTCTTACGGTACAGTATGCTTTTTGTATGATTAAATTATTTTCATTTATATTTCGGGTAAAGCGTTTATTGGCACTGATTGCCGCGGCCCGAGCTATATTTAAAGTTGTTCGTTCGGCCCAACGTGCCGCTAGTAAGCCTAGAGCATAGGCTAAGCTTTCAACGACTTACAACGCTTGTGCTATAGTTGAGCATATGCAGCATACAATCGTGCTCACTGCCCTCATAATTATTCCCATTGGTCTATTCGTGGCGCTTAAAGCCAACGCCGCGGTTGGTTTTGCTAGCTTATGTGTAGGTAGTATGCTTTTAAATTATGTTGCGCAAGATGCAACCGATTTTGCGGTAGCTTTTTCGCCTGGTTCCGCACTGGCTATACAGCAGGCGGTAAAATGGGCGCTATTAACATTGCCGATGTTTTTGGCGCTACTTTTTACGCAGCGCAATATATACGGTAGAAAAAGGTTTGCGAACTTTGTGGTAGCAATTGCGTGCGGTCTGCTGTATGCGCTTTTAATGGTGCCGCTTTTGCCTACGGGTCTGCAAAAGGGAATCATGAGTCAGCAGTTATGGCACGAGCTTAGTAATTTGCAAACCATACTACTCGTGGTAGGCGCTACAATCAGCCTAGCGGTGCTGTATGCCAATCATAAGCCGTATAAAGAAGATAAAAAGTCTAAAACCAAATAACGTGAGCGTTAGTTTAGCGGTTCAGTTGGAAGGTAGTATCGCCATTTTTGAGGAAATTGACGATCTGCTTTGCGGCAGCCACGCCTGCCGCCGTATTTGCCTCTGCGGTTTCGGCGCCCATTTTTTTGGGCGTGGCGTAGACTTGGGCGGGGAATTGCCTTATGAGCTGTGAGTAGTTGTCGGGCATGACATCTGCCACGTAGCGTACGTCTGGACGCTTTTGTAAAACTCGTGCAAGGTCTTGCTCGTTTACAATCTCTTTACGGGCAGTGTTGATAACCGTTGCACCTTTGGGTAGCAATGACAAAAGGTTGTAATTGATCGAGCCTAGCGTGTCAGGCAGGGCAGGGATGTGCAAGGAAACATAGTCGCATGTTTTGTAGAGTGATTCTAGCGTTGTGAGTGGTGTAACATCGTCGGCCTCAATACGTTTAGAGTCTACAAACGGGTCAAAGGCAGAAACGTTCATGCCCATACCCTTGGCATGCTTTGCAACGAGCCTTCCCACGTTTCCATATGCTTGCAGACCCAGTGTTTTGCCGCGTAGTTCAGAACCTGTTCCGGGTTGGTAAAAATTACGGGCGGCGTAAACCATCAGACCAATTGCTAGTTCGGCCACGGCGTTACTATTTTGTCCTGGCGTGTTCATGGCCACCACCCGGTGTGCAGTGCAACCAGGAAGGTCAAGATTGTCGTAGCCGGCTCCAGCCCGCACAACAATTTTAAGCTGCTGTGCGTGGTCAAGCAGGGCTGCGTCGACTTGGTCACTTCTTACGATTAGCCCCTCCACGTCACGCACTGCGGCCTGTAACTCTGCCGCGCTACTGTAGTTTTCGAGTAGCGAAAAGGTGTGACCAGCTAACTCAACGACCTCTTTTATTTGCTGAACAGCCTCGCTAGAAAACGGCTTTTGAGTTGCTAATAAAATGGTGCTCATGTGGTGTACTCCTTTTCGAATGTTTGCATGCAGCGTACCAGCGCCTCAACACTGTCAAACGGAAGCGCGTTGTACAGACTTGCGCGAAAACCTCCAACAGAACGATGGCCTTTTATGCCGTGCATGCCTGCTTTGGTGGCGTAGTCTAAGAATGCACTTTCTAGCTTTTCGTTACCCTCTGACATTACAAAACATACATTCATGAGCGACCTGTCTTTATTAACTGCCGTGCCTTCAAATAAATTATTGCGATCAATTTCGGCGTACAGTAATGCCGATCGTTTTTCTGCCCGTTTTTGCATGGCTGGTACACCGCCTTCGGCTTTGACCCAGCGCAGCACTTCGCGCACTGTGTAGATGGCAGTCACGGGCGGCGTGTTGTACATAGAACTGTGCTCAATGTGAGTGCGGTAATCGAACATTTTTGGAATAGACCGTTCAACCTTGCCCAATATATCTTCTCGCACGATAACAAAGCTCACACCGGCTGGCCCCATATTTTTTTGAGCCCCACCGTAAATCAGGCCATATTTGCTTACATCTATTGGTCGACTCAAAATGTCGGATGACATATCGGCGACGAGTGGAATGGGGCTGTCAATATCAGCGCGTAACTCTGTGCCAAAGAGAGTGTTGTTGCTAGTGACGTGTAGATAATCGGCATCTTTTGGAATGTGAAAATTGGTCGGAATATACGAGAAATTCTTGTCTTTCGAACTTGCAATGGTGGTGACTTCGCCGAAATGTGCTGCTTCTTGAGCCGCTTTTTGGGCCCACGCACCCGTTTCGAGGTAGGCAGCCTTTTTGTTGAGTAAATTGTAGGGAACGACTACGAACTGTGTGCTAGCACCACCGCCTAGAAAAAGCACTTTGTATCCTTTTGGGATTGCCAGCAGCTCTTTCAGGAGGGCTTCGGCCTCGGCAATAATGCTCTCAAATGCTGCGCTACGGTGAGAGATTTCGAGCAGGGAAAGCCCACTACCATCGAGCTCAATGATTGCCTTGGCAGTATTTTTAAGTGCCTGGTCGGGTAAAATGCTTGGTCCCGCCCCAAAATTATGTATTTTCATAGGCCCTCCTCGCCATCCTTCTATAGTACGCTTGCCTTGAAGTCCTCGTCAATTTCCCTGCTGCCATGGCAGCTCAGGCAGCTCAGGGTACGACCCTGAGAAACTGAGAAACTGAGAAACTGAGAAACTGAGAAACCCTGAGAAACCTAAGAGCGGCGGCTAAGCTTAATAGCTCCGAGCACGCCGTTCAGGTCGCCACTTGATGCAACAATGTAAGTGTCCAAATTTGGAAGCGATAGGTAGTTATCTATTGTTGAGCGTAACTTTAGACGGACGCGCTCTATTAAACTGCTGTGATGAGTTAGCCCACCGCCCAGCACGATCTTTTGAGGCCCCACTGTCATGATGATGTTATTAATGGCCAATGCGATGTAGTCTGCTTCTTCATCCCATATTTTCTCTGAATAAATTCCCTCAGCAGGCTGCCCATATTTTTGTTGCATGGCGTAACCGCTTGCAATTCCTTCCAAGCAGTCACCATGGTATTTACATACACCCTTGAAGGCTTTTGAGGGTGTATATGGTATACGCATGTGCCCCATTTCAAGGTTCAAAATGCCATGAATTATCTCTTTGTTGATAACAAGCGAGCCTCCTACACCCGTACCGAAGGTTAAGTACACAAAACTATCTACATCTTTGGCTACTCCAAAATATAACTCCCCTAAAGCGGCACAGTTCACATCTAGGTCGAATTCGATAGGTACCTTAAAATGGTCGCCCAGCCGTGTTTTTAGGTCTACTTTGGTCCAGCCTGGTTTTGGCGAATTATGTATTGAGCCATAATCTTCAGATAGCTTATGTAAGTTGAGCGGCCCAAACGACCCAACGCCCAATGCAGCTACTGGAGCTTGCCCCTCGAAAAAGCGATTGACTGCTAACAGGGTTTCTTCTACTGAGGTAGTAGGAATAGTCTTGTGGGCAAGCAGTCGCCCATCTGCGTGCCCGATGGCGCAGATTGTCTTTGTACCCCCAATTTCGACACCACCATATATTTTATGCATACACCAATCATACCAAACAAAACTAGATAGAACACGCGAGCCTAGATGAACTTAACTGAAGGCTAAACTACTTCTTGGGCAATAACACTACGAAATCTCAGGTTAAAAACTTCATTTCGATCGTACGCTGTTTGGCTGAGCGCCAATTTTCACCACTGCTTTGGCAACAACATGAGGTTCTGGTTCGGCATTAACGCCAATGCCCCCAGCAGCTAGCCAGTCTGATTCTACTTTCTGTTTCCAGGTAAGTACCCAGTCTCTCACCACCTGCTCGTTACCGAACTCGCCCTTTTTTCGATTTGATAATCTTTTAACTGTAGTTTCATCTGACACCTGCAATATAACCGTGAAGTCGAAAGCCTGCATTAATTCTTCTGTACGGCTTGTGCCGCCACAATAAAAGGCTACTTCATTTTGTTGATTTTGGATTAGTTTTTTCAGTTTTGGCATGTTACATACCCAATCCGCCTGCAATCCATTTCCAAGATCACTTAATTGCTTATCATGGATGACCTGTTCTGTATTTGGATCAATGAGCATAAACATATTTTTGGCACTTTCTAGGTCATGTGCCTCATATCCTAATTTTTTCAGAGTCCGACAAATTGTTGTTTTGCCACTTCCAGAAACCCCAGTAATTAATATGGCCTTTTTCATATTGATACTATAACAAAAAGAAAACACCCTAATGCTTTCAGCAGCTCAGGGTACGACCCTGTGAAAATGAGCTTTGACACTGCACAAGCAACCCACTAAAAACTAATAATTAAAGCTACGCCAACAAAACATACAATTGAAGCAGCTATTTTCCGCCGCAACCGAGTTCTCTCTCCCAAGAATATGATTGCAATAAGAACACTCAAGATTGCACTTGTCTGTAACAGTGGTGCAATAACACTCACATTACCATGTTGATACGCAGCAAGCGAAGCAAGATTATCTACAGCCCAGACAATCGAAAGAATCAACATTCTGAGCAGTAGCTTGCCAGAGAAGAAGTGTTGAGCCTTATGTGCAATTTTTGGTTTGGCAATGAGAAATATAAGCGGTGTTCCAAAGAAACTAATCGTCGTCCATGTTAGCAAGTCGGAGTGCTTGCCAATATAGACCCACATTGACGAGGCAACACCAAATATCAGTCCGACAAGTAGGCCCATGAGGATAGACTTTTCGAGATGTAGCTTGCGATTCTTGCGTTCTATTAACATAACTACACTCGCCATGATGATGGCCGACCCAGCAATGTCCGAGAGGTGCAGCGCTTCATGTAGAACAAGATAGCCCATAGCAATTACCCAGATAGTGCTTGTATTGAGCAAGGTAGAAAATACAGAGGCTTCGACACGCTTGAGCGTGTGCGCGTAGAGGTAATGCCCAACACTATAAAGTGCAAACATCGCAATAATCAACAGACCGTACTTGCCTATATCGGGGAGCTGGAAGCCGTGTACTAACGTGAACGGCAAGAGTATTGCACCTGTGATGAGTTGTGATACAACAATGAACGTGATTGGGTCAGTTTCTTCTCGGCGTAACAAAAGCCGCTGCAATGGCACAAGCAACGAGGCAGTGATGAGGTTAATAACTACAAATATTTCCCAGTTCATCTTTAGTTTATTATACTGCGCCCGGCCAGAAACACACTTTTCATCTTCCTAAAAATATCGGCGGGGGATTACAAAAAATATGCAAAGGGTCTTCTGGGCGGGGCGACACGTCATGTGCTTGCGTCTGTTAGGCAGCAGGGCCCGTTTCGTTCAGCAGTTTTCCTCAAAATAAGGTATAGCGGAGTTGTAAAATTTACCAATATAAATAGATGTCACGAAGACCTCAATTTATATTGGTGCCTATCTACAATAAAGCTAGAAACTATTTCCAAGAAAATGTCTGGCTGAGCGAAGCTCAGCCCCAATCCACACAAGCTTAAAGGCTTGCCGCCCTCGCGTCAAAAGCAGCTCAGGGTACGACCCTGTGAAACCTGTGAAACATAGACAATTTACAAAAGGAGGTCGCTTTTCTAAACGATGCTTAAAAGCACACGATAATGTAAGATTGAAATAGTTCCGAGAAAAACTTGAAAGGTTTAGAATATATGAAATTTCGACCTAGCCAAAGTAAAGCCAAGCACATTGTTTGTGGCTGTTGTGGCAAACCACTGGAAGGCAATTTACCAGCATTAACTTACGCTATGCCAGCATACTGGGACGATGACGTTGCTCAACTTCCAAATAGTGAGTTAGGTAGTGACTTTTGCTGTATTGAAGGAAAATCATATTTCATTCGGGCCGTACTACAGATTCCTATTATTGATAGTGACCAAACACTTGACTGGGGTGTGTGGGTCTCGCTGAGTGAGACCAATGCCAAACGTTACAGCAAAGTATACGGTACGCCAGCAGAGCTAGAGGAGCCGATCTATTTTGGGTGGTTTTCAAATATCTTGCCTGATTACCCCAATACCCTAAATCTCAAGGCGAACGTACATCTGCAAGGTGGCAACTGCCGACCGCTCATCGAGCTGCAGCATGAAAACGACCACCCTCTTTGCCAGGAGCAGCACTTAGGTATTACGCTCGAACGCGCGCATGAGATAATCAGGTCGGTGCTTGGCAGCGAGCACGAACTAAACTAGTGATTCATTTTGTTTGGCAAGAATGCAGCACAGCCTGAACAAGAGCTTACTACAGCCTTATTGCATACAACCACAGAAAAAGTCCAAAATTGGGGGTTTCTTCTATGAATGGCCCAGTGAGACCTCGCCTGCGGCTCGCCTACTTCGCAGTCCTCGCGGTAAACTCCTGCGGGTTGGTCCGTTGGCGCCAAAACTTCATGACTACGATTTGCTAGCGCAAATCTGTCGTGAACTCGGCCTCGCACGGAACTTTACCATAGAAAAAGGACTACCTAGCGGTAATCCTTTTTCTATGGAGGGCCCAGTGAGACTCGAACTCACGACACGAGGCTTAAAAGGCCTCTGCTCTACCGGCTGAGCTATGGGCCCCTACATGAGATAAACTTACAGTTTTTTCTCATCGGTCAGTTGGCGAAACCACCTTTTTGTGGGGTACAAAAAGCGAGCTGACCTGCTCTTTTCCCTAACGGCGGATGTTGCTTGCAGGGTAAATAACTCCTTACATTATCTATATTTTAATTAAAAAGTCAATTGGCTTCGTAGGGTGTCCGCCAAAACGTACAGCAAAGCTATGAGCTCATGGTTAGTTGCGACAGATTTGCTACGCTAGAAAGATGAAAAGGCTCTCAAGCCGCTGGAAAAGTCTGTCGCCGCTGCGACGCACAGACGTAATCATCTTGTTTTGCAGTTCTTTTTTGGCGGGGTTATTAATAGCCCGCCTGCATGTCCACGTTGCGGGTTGGTTTGTAGTAGCTATGGCTGCCGTTGCCATAGGTTCTCGGCTTAAACCAATCGGGCGTATAGTAACCGTGCTAATTTTTGGACTGAGTTTGGGGATGTGGCGGGGAGGTTCTTACCTTACGGCGCTCGAACCTTACCATCAGTTTGCATCGCAGCAAGTTACCATTCAAGCAACGGTTACTATCGATGCGGTCTACGGTCAAAAATCGCAACTAAGCTTCGAGGTTTCGCATGTGCAGTTTATTGCGCCGCAAAACGTGATTGTACCTGGGGTAATTAAAGTAAGCGGCTTTGGCGAGCTGGCAGTTTACAGAGGAGATGTACTACATATCACGGGCAAACTGTATCCAACACGCGGGAGTAAACAGGCGACCATAAGTTATGCGCAAATAAAAAGAATTGCTAGTCACCAAACATGGATAGATGACCTAAGACGTAAATTTGTAGCAGGCATGCAAACTGCGCTACCTGAACCGATGGCTTCGTTTGGGTTGGGGCTGTTGATTGGGCAGCGTAATACGTTACCTTTCGCAATTACCCAAGCATTTTTAATGGTTGGTTTAACACACATCATTGCGGTAAGCGGTTATAACCTGACTATATTACTCAACGGTGCCCGCCGTGCAATGGGTAATCGTTCTAAGTTTCTGACAACGCTAACAGGCGTTTTACTTATGCTGTTCTTTTTGCTTTTTACAGGTGCGAGCGCGAGTATTGTGCGGGCTGCGGTGGTGAGCAGTCTAAGCCTAGCTGCTTGGTATTATGGTCGAACTGTGCGGCCAATTGTACTCATTTTGCTGGCGGCGGTCATTACAACCTATGCGACGCCAACATATTTTTGGTCAGACATAAGTTGGTGGTTATCTATTTTGGCGTTTTTTGGTATTTTGATGATTGCGCCCCATGTTACCGCACGGCTATACCGAAACAGGACTGCGCCGGCGCTTGTTCAAATTGCAATTGAAACACTTTGCGCCGAAATTATGACCATACCGCTTGTCATGTTTGTGTTTGGCCAAGTTTCGCTTATTGGCTTGCTAGCCAATGTGCTAGTCGCGCTCTTTATACCGTTAGCTATGCTACTGAGCTTTGTTGCGGGGTTGGCGGGCATGTTGCTGCCAACTTTGGCAGGATGGTTTGCCTGGCCCGCACAATTTATATTGACTTACATGCTCGATACCGCTGTACTACTTTCAAAAATACCAAATATTTTTCGTTCAAATGTGTACCTAAGCGTGTTCGATATGGCACTATGTTATGGGTTTGTCGCGCTGCTATTGTACGCAATATATCGACCAAGAAAACCCTGGTTTACTACACTCGACGAAAGCTAGCCTAATGCGGGAGGCGCTGCTCGTACCTGTACTTGGCCCGCTTGCGAGGTGCAATAAAGCGTGTGATGTTTTCTAAATACGATATACTTGAAAGCATGGATGAACGAGCGAAGTTTGGATACCTAAAGTACCTCGAGCAAGAGGGTATGATTTGCCGATACCAGCGTAAGCAGCTCATTCTGTCGCAGGGCGATGTGCCCGAAAGCGTCCATGCTTTGCGCAGTGGCATTGTAAAAGTATATGGCATTACCAGTGAGGGCGACCAGCGAACGGTAACACTGCTTACGGCGGGAGATATTTTTCCAATGTCGTGGGTGTTTGGCAAGTCACCAATCTGTATTTATTACTTCGAGGCAATGACAGATTGCGTTGTCCTGGCGGTAAAAAAAGAAAAGTACAAAAAAGCACTCGAAACGTACCCAGAACTAAAAGATCAAATATTCGAAAATTATCTTTCGCACTATATTGCAGCCACCATGCACGTTTATGCGCTGGAGCATTCTTACGCACAAGATAAACTGCTGTATATTTTGCGGTACCTCGTGACGCAGTTTGGCGAGGCCCAGGCAGATGGACGAAACAAAATAAATTTGCGCTTAAGCCACCAAGATATAGCCGAAATGGTGGGAATTACGCGCGAAACAGCGGCTGTCGAGCTACATAAATTGAAGGCGAAGGGTCTAATCGACTACCAAAAATTTACGTACTATGTCGACACTAATAAACTTTTTTTGTCTGAAATGGGTGGTGAATACGCCAACATTGGCTCCGAGGCTGGTAAGTAGAGAGGGTAGTGGCTAAGCCTGCAAAAACGATATTCAAGCGTTCCCTAGCTACGGTAAACATGCTATAATAACAGATCAAAAGGAGTACGCCAAGCTATGTCTGGTCATTCAAAATGGTCTACAATTAAACGAGAAAAGGGCGCCAAAGATGCTGCCCGAGGGGCAGTGTTTACAAAACTTGGCAACGCGATTGCCATTGCTGCTCGCAGCGGTACCGACCCCGAAACGAACTTTGCGCTGCGGCTCGCCATGGATAAAGCCAAAGCTGCCAATATGCCACACGCCAACATTCAACGGGCTATTGACCGTATAAAAGACAAAGGTGCTGCGCAGTTGCAAGAGGTTTTGTACGAAGGCTATGGGCCAGGCGGCGTGGCCATTTTGGTCGAAGTTGCGACCGATAACATAAACCGAACGTACCCAATCGTAAAACTTGCATTTAGTAAACATGGTGGCAATATTGCCGAAAAGGGCGCCGTGGCCTTCCAGTTTACTCGTAAAGGTTTGATCCGCGTGAAGGCGGGTGGCGATGATTTTATGCTGGAAGCGCTCGATGCAGGCGCAGATGACGTGCAAGAAGACGGCGCAGAGTCAGAAGTGTACACCGCCGACACAGAAATGGCCCGAGTGCGTGACAGCTTAAAGTCAAAAGGCTACGAAATAACCGAAGCAGAGCTTACCTACGTACCAAATACCACCGTTGAAATTACCGACGAAGCTACCGCTGGCAAAATAATGCGCCTCATGGATGCCCTCGAAGATTGCGACGATGTCGCAAATACGCACGTTAACTTCGACATCGACGAATCTCTTTTAAACTCGGCAGCATAGAGCAGAGCAACGCGAGCTAGCTCACTGTTTTTAGTTTTTTAGCCGTGGTACTATGCAGGTATGAAAACACTAAAGCATTTGTTTATTTCACTGGTGGTTGCATTTGTTGTGGCTGCTGCGCTGAGTCTTGGTTTGCACTCGACGCGTGCTGTGCAGGTAGCGAAGGGTTTTGTGTTTGGGCCGCCTAGCGCCCAGCAAACAATGAATGCCGAAGGGGTGTATAAGACTAGTCGCTGGGGCTTTCCCTCTACTTACCGCGAAGTTGAGACGTTTCAGTCAACAACAGGCCAATCTTTCGATACTTCGTATGAACGTAAGCCACTGAACAGATTGTGGGTAGTTACAAACATTGTGTTTTGGATGGCGCTGTTTGTAGCACTTCTAGCGCCGTTTACAATATTTTGGCGACCGAGCCTAAAACCCACAGACCAGCCAAAACCCAATGAGCTAAACCAAACCAAAGCCAAAGACGAACCACAGGCAAAGCAACATGCGAATACTCGGGATTGACCCAGGCACAGGTATTCTTGGCTTTGGAGTGATCGATATAAATGGCTCTAAAGCAATGCTTGTAGATGCGGGCGTTATTCGTACCCCTGTACACGAGGATGATTCTGTGAGGCTACAGACCATTTACGAAGAACTAAAAACAATTATCGAAGAAACGAAACCCAACAGCATGTCGGTCGAAAAGCTTTTTTTTGCGCGAAATGTTACCACCGCTATTACCGTTGCACAAGCCCGCGGTGTGGTGCTGCTTTTGGGAAAACAGAGCGGGCTTGACCTGGCAGAATACACGCCCCTACAGATAAAAATGGCCATAACAGGCTACGGCAAGGCAGACAAAAAGCAGGTGCAAGAAATGGTACGAATCCACTTGGGTCTTTCTGAAGTACCCAAACCCGATGACTGTGCCGATGCCTTAGCAGCCGCCCTCACCCACGCCCAATCCCGCAAACTCGCCTGACCCCCTGCGTCAAGGACGGACCCTGACGCAAC
>JBATSO010000046.1:0-6759 GCA_049293335.1 Saccharimonadales bacterium (SeqCode) | reverse complement strand
AAGCGCAAAGTTGTCGAAAAGCGTATTTTTCAGGGCTATGTACTTGTACAAATGAAACTGACCGAAGATGCCTGGTACATAGTGCGCAACACCCCGAGCGTAACAGGCTTTGTGGGCAGCGGCGCCGAACCAACCCCAGTCGATCAAGACGAAATAGAAAAAATTCAGAAGCGCATGGGTCTTGAACAACCTAAACATAAAATCGATTATGCTATTGGTGAAGTAGTAAACATCATCGACGGTCCATTTAAGGGCTTCGATGGTTCTATTAACGAAATCGATGCCCAAAAGGGTAAACTGAAGGTGCTGGTCAATATGTTTGGCCGCGAAACCCCCGTTGAACTCGATAGCCTACAGGTAAAGCGAGTATAACTTATGGAAGATATTCAACAAAAATCATCACTATTTGAAAAGGGTGTAATGAACACTCTTGCAGGTATAACAGGCGTCAGTATATTTGAAGCTATAATTGCCACTAGACTTGATTTACACGCAGCGACAGCCGGTGCTCTAGCCGTTGCAGCGGCTTCTGTAGCGGTAAGACCCTATTGTCGAAAGTTGATAAACGAAGAAAACTAAAAAACGAAACCCAATCTTCACGGCGGCAATCAGCTTAGCTTATCGGACCGTACCTTCATGGCGGCGTTTAAGGCCTGGGCAATTTTAAGTAGGCCTAACACATTCGGTTCGTAAGCCAGATAGCTGGTACGCCAGCTCGGGTCAAACTTGGCCTTAAACTGGTACAAACCTTTAAACGAATACAGCTTACCACCAAACGAATACACCAAATTAAGCGCCGAACTGACAGGCCCTTTCGCATCGCGGTCTTTTAGCCCAACCAGAGGGCATAGCCCCAAATTAAACCGCGTAAAGCCCTGTTGCTGCACAGCTAGTAGTACGCAGTGTAGTAGATAGTCATTCGTGTTACTCGGCGAGTCGCTGCGCTGGCGCAGAAGGTCCATATTGGCTTCGTCAACGTCGTAGCTTTCGACCAAGTTCACAAAGCTCACAATTTGCTTTTCTTCGTTTCGAAGAAACCCAATTGTGCAGTTTGCCAAATACTCATAGTCAAAATACCCCAGCACAAAACCCCGCTCGGTTCGGCCAGGCGCCGTTAGCCAGTCGTCTGACACTCTACGCAGCTCTTTCAAGAGTGTGGCAGAATGGGGCGGGGTGCGCAGCTCAAAGCTGTAACCGAGCTTTTGAAAACGGTTTATCACGTTGCGCCACTTTTTGTTCCGACAGGTACGAGTAGCGTACTGCTCCAGTTCCACTACAGCCTCCTCACCCAGCTTTTGCAGCTTAAGAGCATGTTGCGCGTATAAAGCCTTGTGTCGCTCACCAACATGCACAAACGTCATGGCAAAAGCGTGCTTTCTGCAAAACTGTGAAAACTCCTGTAGGGCAGCCTCAAAGCTTGCTGGGTCGCCAATGGGGTCGCCTGCGCTTAGGGCAACCCCGCGCGAAACTTTGTATGCTACCGCAGCGTGGCCATCGGGGCTAAGCAAATAATCTTTATCATCGGGCCAAAACTTGAAGCAGTCTTCGCTGTTGCCGCCATAACGTTCTGCAAGTTCCATGACCTGCTGTCTTCTCGCAGATTTGGCCTCGGCACGGTAGGTAAGTGGTTTTAGCAGTGTATATACAGCGAGCACAAAGCTCGAAAACCCAAGCGCTTCAAGGGTAAACCGAAAAGTACGGGCGGTACGCGAATGAGGCACCGAAACTTGGTTGCCACCGAGCGAAAATTCTCGCAAAGTTTCGCCTAAACTTCTAGCAACACTTATTGGGCGGTGATAGTGACTATCGATCCGCATAAACCCAATTGTGCCGTACAGCATAGTGACAGCTAGAAGCATTGCCGCCACTAGTAACCCACCCTGCAACCGAGGTTTTTCGCTTTGGGCGCGAAAATCATCTCTTCGCCATAGCAATAGGGCAATCGGAAGTGCTAGTAATAAAAACGAATCCACCCCAAAATCGTGCGCAAAAAACACTTCGCTAACTAAGCCAAAAAGCAACATCCCAATCGTGACTACCCACGCCCGATACAGCCGTTTCAACAGATTAAATGAAATGTAAAGTAAGCCAATGCCTATTAACACACTGTATATCTCACCGTTCACAAAACTATAATCGGTCTCTCGCAGGCGACCAGCATTTTCGAGCGACATATACAAGTACTCTAAGCCCGTAAACGCCACTACGCCCGAAACAAAATAGAGCGATAGGTTTTTAGAATACTGCCGAATTTTCATAGCTATTCGTAGTATAGCGTGTTTTTATGTTGTCACAGAACCATCGCCCAGGTGCAAAAACCGTATCAAGCCTCGACACAGCCAGGTTAATTTGCTATACTTGCCCCTGTTACGTACTACTTAAAGGTAGGAGAACGGCGAGGTTAGCTTCAAACACCTCATAATATCCCGTTCGAAAAGGAGATAACAGATGGCAAAAGTCGTCAAAGCAAATCTAAAAATGAAAATTAAAGGTGGCCAAGCCAGCGCTGCGCCTCCAGTGGGCAGTACCCTCGGTCAGTACGGCGTGAATATGATGGATTTTATCCAGCCGTTTAACGACGCCACTCGCGATATGCAGGGTAAAACCGTTACGGCGCACATTACTATCTACGATGACCGCACTATGAGCTTCCGTGTTGTCGCCGAGCCAACCGACGACCGCATTCGTGCGGCCCTCGGCATTCAAAAAGGTTCAGGCAAACCCAACAGCGAAAAAGTTGCCAAAAAACTCACTCAAGCCGACCTACGCAAAATTGCCGAAGAAAAAGCCGCAGATATGAACACCGATGATGTCGAAGCCGTCATGAAAATGGTCAAAGGCACCGCCCGCAGCATGGGTGTCGAGGTGGAGGCGTAATCATGGCTGGTAACACTGACCCCGTAAATGCACTTGGGTATGCATTTAGTCGCTCAACAGAAATCAGCACGCATCAACTGCAATCAGCGCTCGATCCTAATGGAGTAACCGCGGAACACACAGGCATAGAACACCCCATCCAGATTCACGTCCCACCGCGTAAAATAGTTGTAGAGCAACCGACAGTGGAGCAACGCGCAGCCCGTAAAATTGCTGAACTACACCCCGCCGGAACACTACACGGGGATGCGTTTAGAGAATCAAATCAGCACCTATTATAAGAAATTATTTGTAATAAATTGTGGGACCCTTCTTCGCCAAGGCTACGAAGGGGTTTGAACCACGAAAGGAGAATAAGAAATGGCAAAAAAGAAAAATGAGTTGCTAGCCGAGGCCGAGGCCCTAAACCTCGAAATGAGCGCCAAAAACACGGTTGCAGAACTATCAGAAGCGGTCGAAAAGGCCAATGAAGCTGAAGCAACAGAGGAAAACACCGCACCCCAGGCTGAAAAAAAGCTTGCCAAAGCAGGCAAGCGCAGCGCCAAAGGCCTTGAAGAAGCCGAAGCCAAGCTTGAAAAAATTGAAAGCCAAAAAAACCGTGATGAAGAAGCCGAGGCTACTAAAGTACATAAGCCAGTTACGCCAACTCGTAGTCGTTTAGAACGCCGCAGCAAGGGCTACCGCAAGGCCGCCGAACTTATTCAAAAAGACAAGGTACACACGCTTAAAGAAGCGCTAGAACTTGCTACCAAAACGAGTTCTGTAAAGTTCGACGCCAGTGTAGAACTTCACGTAAATTTGGGCGTTGACCCTCGCCAGGCCGACCAAAACATTCGCGCCAACCTAGTTTTGCCCCAAGGCACAGGTAAAAGCGTACGTGTTGCTGTGTTTGCCGATGACAAAGCCGAAAACGCCGATGTCAGCGGTGTAGAAGAAATCATGAAACAGCTCGACAAGGGTGAAATAAACTTCGATACCCTTATAGCTACCCCAACTAACATGCCAAAACTTGGTAAATACGCTCGTTTGCTAGGCCCACGCGGTCTCATGCCAAACCCAAAGAGCGGTACCGTTACCACCGATGTTAACAAAGCCGTAGCCGAGGCCAAAGCTGGCCGTGTTGAATACCGTGTTGATAGCACGGGCATTGTGCACCTAGCAGTCGGCAAGGTGAGTTTTGGTGGCGTTAAGTTGCTCGAAAACGCACAGGCTGTTATGGCCAGCATTAAGAGCGCTAAGCCACAAAGCGTAAAAGGCACGTATATAAAAGCCATTCACGTTACCACCACCATGGGCCCCAGCATCACCGTCAACCCCAACGAATAAAACTCGTCATGAATCCAGAAGCACGGGACAGACAGTTTAGGAATGATGCTTTGTGGGTAGGCTCTTTTGCTTTGCCAGCATGCGTAGCGGGACAGTCTGCCGATGCTCTTGGCATAAATTTGACTCCGCCAGAAGTGTTCCAAACTTTTGCCGAAAATCCTGATACGCGATTTCTTATCGGTGCCACTGCAATTTATGGTGTGCTCGCAGTCTTCAGCTATGTAAAAATGATGTATCATTTATCTAGGATCGACTAGTAACTAAGGAGGATTTTATGGAAGACAACACAAAACCACAAACCGATGCCGATGCGTATTACGGCGAAGATGCGCCATCGGGCGACATCGACATGAGCTTTCTAGACGAAAAACCTACCCAAAAGCAATAATCTTCTGTCATCCTGAACTTGATTCAGGATCTCGTTGTTACTCAAGCAGGCTTCTGTAACAATTCTCACCTATAAGCCTACCGTGCTACCATATCAACCATGTCGACATATTACGTCTATATTTTGACGAATAAAAAGAGGGGCGTGTTGTATGTGGGTGTGACGAATGATCTTTCAAGAAGATATTTTGAGCATACATCGCACGCTAACCCACAGAGCTTCACTACCCAATACAACTTAGACAAACTCGTTTACTACGAAGAATGTGCGAGTGTAGATGTAGTGATCCATCGAGAGAAACAGCTTAAAGCCTGGCACCGTCAGTGGAAGATAGAGCTTATAGAAAAGGATAATCCCGATTGGAATAGTTTGAATGATGAGTTTTGGGGAGATACATAGCCGTGAATGACGCTATGCGTGAAGCGAAGGAGATCCTGAATCAAGTTCAGGATGACACTTCGTGTCGGTTCAGCATGACAAAGCTACGAATAGCGCTCGTGGTGCCACACATGTTTATGCACCGTAGCATTTTGCCGCAGGTAATATTTTCGCCCGGTCATTTAGCGCTAGACCTAGCAAATGGCTTACAACAACTGGGCGCTGAGGTCACACTCTTTACACCTGGGCCTGTCGACACGACCGCCACAAATGTAACGGCAGACTTGAGCTACTTTGAAAATGAACTAAAGCTACGGGGCGACACCTACTTGTCGCTCCTCAAAAAACACCCGCTTACCTTCATAACGCTGGCGCGGCAGGTGCAGAGCGAACTAATTGCCAAAGCGTTTCAGGCGGCCAACGCAGGCGAGTTTGACATTGTACATATGTATACCAACGAAGAAGACACGGCACTGCCGTTTGCAGCGCTTTGCAACAAACCTGTTGTGTTTACCCACCACGACCCTTACAACTTTATGGTCAAGTACAAAAACAACTTTCCAAAGTACAAGCACCTTCATTGGATATCGTTTTCATACTCCCAACGCCGCAGCATGCCCGCAGACACCAACTGGGTTGCCAACATCTACCACGGTTTTACCCCCACCCCTGACCAGCAGTGTGCGAGGTTAGACCTCGCACAGCCGTACTTTGCGTATTTAGGGAGGATTATTGAGCCTAAGGGCGTGCATTTGGCAATTGCGGCTGTAAAAGAATATAACAAAACTGCCCCGCAATCCATGAAGCTTAAAATAGCAGGCAAACACTATGGTGACTCCGAAAAGCACAGCTACTGGCTAGAGCGTATTCAGCCCGAGCTGAGTGAATACATAGAGTATGTTGGGTTTATAGATAGCACCATAGCAAAGCAAAAGTTTCTGGCCAGCGCCGCGGCTCTACTGGTGCCTTCGGTGTTCGAAGAACCATTTGGTATGGTCAGCGTAGAGGCCCTGGCGGTGGGCACGCCTGTAATTGCGCTCGATTCTGGGGCGCTACCCGAAGTTGTGGAACAGGGCAAAACTGGCTGGGTTGCTAAAAAAGTTTACAATGCCAAAACGCTAAACGAACCAAAAACAATTAAGAATTTACAGAGTGCACTCACAAAATGGCCCGAAATTAGTCGAAAAAAATGCAAAGACTCTTATAGCGCCCGTTTTACAACCACCCGCATGTGCGAACAATACTTAGCAGCATATAAAAAAGTACTGTAATCAGCTCGGTCAAAATCTATCTCTTACTCAATTCGAACGTAGCATAAAGGGTGTAGTACGCCTAAAAATAAAATTTCGAATAAGCTACTAGCTTCTAAGACTCAATCGTACAATTAATGTACTATGTCTTTTGGTGCTAGGCCGCTAGTTGCCTGTATAGCCGCGGCTGTGAGGTTCGAGGTATTACTTTGTGGTGGTTGTTTTGGAACTCGATAACCGTTTGGCAAAGAACCAGCTAAAAACTTAAGGTCTATACCTGATTCTCTTGCGGCGGCTACCAGTAAGTTACCTCGTTCTGTCGGATCAATGGGTACGATCGCTCTTTTAGAGGGGGGGTAGTTCAAACATAGTATTATTTTACCATGAAAGTGTTAAATGTCTAAAACATTTTATGTAACTGCTCACTACCCAAGCAGCGCAAGCTGCTGGAAATAACCCGTAGGGTTACTGGAGCTGCTGCGCCACGTAGTGGTGCAGAGCGACAGCACAGTAGCTAAAGCTTTGGCGCCCCGTTCGGTT
>JBATSO010000045.1:0-3881 GCA_049293335.1 Saccharimonadales bacterium (SeqCode) | reverse complement strand
GCGAAACAGAAAGGAGAAGGAACGTTGTTGGGTTAGAGTTGAGTGCAGGAGGTGGAAGGGATCCTGAGTCGAGCTCAGGATGACAGGAGAGAGGATAGTAGTGGGTATGGGATGTGGTGGTGAAAGTGTGGAGGCTGCAACTTATTGGTTGTAGGCTTGTTTAGTTATAAGAGGCACGGGCATGTAGGTGTTGAGAGTATTTTGGAGGCGTGTACGCTGAGCAGCAGCGGTCGTTTTGAGTTGTTGGCTGTCAATCATAGGTTGCGTCACATCATCGAGCAGGTACATCCGAATATCTTTGCGTGCCAACAGGTCATCGGGGTTTTGCCGCGCTGCAGCCTCCGCCGACCACACATAGTGGGCATAGAGCGGCAGAAAACTCATTCCCGTAATTTGTTTGGTTTTTACGCTGTAATCTATGACCGCTACGCCGTTAAAAAGCGTTTCGGGCGGCAACTGCGTGTTCAAAAAATTGCCTAAACTATACCACACCGTTGTTTTCGTGCCCGCCACACCCGTCAGTTGCTCGACCGGCTGCAGCTCGTGCGAACCATGACCCAACACCAGGCTGACGCCTTGATCGGCCAAATACTGGGCGATTCGCTTTTGTGTTGGGTTCACACTGGTAGAATATTCGGTACCCCACCGCACACTCACGATGATTACCTCGGCACCAGCCTCTTTTGCAGTCTTAATTTGTTCGGCTGCAAACGCATCGCTATACACATTTACCCCATAGTCATTTTGAGCAGGCGCATCGACATTTAGGTAGGTTGTGTACGCCAAAAAGGCAAATTTTACGCCCTTGGTGGTAAAATAGTTTACTTTCATACGCTGCGCCTGATCTTTATTGTGGCCAACAACAGCGAGCATGTTCGGCACCGTGTTCCAGGCGTCAATTGAAGCGTTTATAGCATCTTGGTTGCGGTCAAAGCTATGATTGGTGCCAACATTTACCATGTTGCAGCCGACCTTGCCCATATCGCGCGCAAATTCGGTCGGAGCATTGAACTTTGGGTAGCCACTTATGCCATGGGCCGCACCTGCCGTTAAGTTGGCATCGTTGCAAAACCGTATATCTGCCGTATGAAAGATATCGGTGAAGCTGCTCATCATTGACATGTAGTCATAACTACCATCGGCCTGCTTGGCTTGCTGGTTTATAGCATCATGAGCGATGAAATCCCCAGCCGCTAAAACCCTAATTCTGTCTGGTTTGGTGGTTGATTTTTGAGTTATTTTAGGCACAGATTGCGCGGGAGAAGGAGCTTTCACTTTTGGCGTTGGCCAGAGCACATATGCAGCCGTACATAAACCGCACAAAATAGCTACCAGTAGCAACCATTGTCTTCCTCGCACACGCTGTTTCATTAGTCATATCATACCACCTCTAGCGCACCCGAACATGATTTAGTATAATGCTACCGCTACCAATGAAATTGATGAAGCTCATTTTTCATCGATTCACCCAAAATAGCAAACATGTATTGGGGATTGGCCAAGTGGTAAGGCACCGGCTGTTTGAGCGCAAAGCGCGAGTAAGTTATTAAACAGTCCGGGACCAAAACCTTACTACTCGGCAGATCCGCACTGCACATTACATATTTATTGGGGGTTGGCCAAGTGGTAAGGCACCGGGTTTTGGTCCCGGCATTCGGGGTGAAGATTGCCTGCGGCAATCTGCAAGGTGACCTTTCAGATTTGCAGCTATGCTGCTAGTATGAAAGTCACGGGCTCGCCGAAGGTGAGTCGAATCCATTCGAACCCACGCACTTTACAACAGTTATCAATGGGGGTTGGCCAAGTGGTAAGGCACCGGGTTTTGGTCCCGGCATTCGGGGGTTCGAATCCCTCACCCCCAGCCATACAAATAGAGCCTGCCTTGCAGCAGACTCTATTTATTTGGCTACAGTCTACGAAAAATCTCGAACCTACTTCCAGCGCAATGCTGGCTGAGCTGTGCAAGCTCAGCCCCAACGCCTGCGCGGGCAAGCCCGCGCTCGCCCCACCAGAAAAACCCTTTGATTTATTTTTTAGATTCCCCCCGCCGAATTTCTTTTGCAGCTTTAAAGGGTGTTCTCTGGTGGTGGCGTACCACTTCGACTGCTAGCTCATGCCAATTTGCTCATGCTTGGTACAGATATAGATTCTGGTTATAATAGAAAAAGATTGGAGATTATTATGTCTATTGAGACTGTAAGACAGTACGAAGCCCCGCCTCATGCATTTAATCCGCTAGAAGGACACCCTAATCCTGAGCGATTAACGCTCGAGAGTCTGCGACAAGGCACGTTGCTTGCCGGACGGGAGAAACCTTTAACCTGGGAGCTTGACGAAATTACTTCTGAAGGTGCACTGCACAGATATCGCGCGCAGGCGGAAATTGAAGCCCTGATTAGCTTGGCAGAGCGCGGGCCTGTTGATGTACCGGTAGACGAAAAACAAAAAGCTACGCTACGATCTCTCTATGATCCTGAAACGTTTGATCCCGAAATCGTGATTCGCCTTGATCATCTCGGGTACAAAGGGCGTCCGCCGCTTGAACATGATGTCAAAGCTGTTGAAGTCTACCTCGGTGATCTACTTGATGAGGCCGATTTAGGGCATCTCAAAGAATGGGTACACTTTGGCATGACTTCGGAGGACACCAACAATCTCGCTTACAATTATATGCTTCGCGATGCCACTAACCAAGTTGTCGTGCCAGCAGTCGCGCGCGTGGCCGACAGACTTGCGCATCTTTCGGCTTTATACGCTGATACGCCCACGCTTGGTACCACTCACGCACAAAAAGCTTCGCCAACAACTGTCGGTAAACAGTTCGGTTACTTGCTTTCAAATATCACGCAGGTCGTTGAAGAGTTAGATGGAGCCAGGTTATCTGGTAAATTTAGCGGCGCAGTGGGTAATCATAACCCGATGTCGGTATTATTTCCGAATTTTGACTATGACGCTTACGCGCGAGACTTTGTTGAATCACAAGGTTTTACTTACTCTTCGGTCGAAAACCAACGTAATAATCATTTATCGGTTACGAGCTTTTTGGACACGGTTCAACGGCTTGCAGTCGTTGGCAAAGATGCGACTGACAATGTGTGGCTGCAAATCCTAAATGGCACGCTCAAACAAAAACTGGTTGACGGCGAAAAAGGCTCGTCAACTATGTCTCACAAGATTAACCCATGGCGACTTGAGAACGCCGAATCATTGTTTGAGCAAGCAATAGCATTGTCAGGCCGTACAAGCGAAGGACTGGTTGCCAGCCGACATGAACGAGACTTATCAGATCATGACTGGCAGCGTGCTTACGGCGACATACTTGGTCGACTTGTCGCTGGGTACAATTATTTCGCTATCCAACTAGATCGCTTAGCGGTTGACGAAACGCAAACCGGTAAAACGTTGGCTGAGTCGGCCGAAATTTTGAGCGAACTAATCCAAACTGCCGGAAGAGTTTCGGGGGACACAGAGGCGTATGATACGGTTGTTGCGCTGACGCAAGGTAAGAATCTTGACTCCTCAGGTATTCGCGAGGTTGTCAAGGCAGCGCTGCCTACAGGAGAACTTCGCGACAGAGTTCTTGCGACTACACCTGAAGCATATACTGGCGTTGCAGGAGACAAAGCACGCGAATCAGTTTTAGGCTGGCACGCCACTAAGGGGATCGTTTCACGAGGCGTGCTCGATGAATCAACCAGTGTCGACGCGGTTGGTTTTGACCTCGACGGTACGCTTCATTTCGGTGACAAAGATGAGTCAGACACCACCGGCATGCCGGTGGCTTGGTGAGTGGTGTCGCCTAAAAGGCGATGGCTGCCCCGCAGTATTAGTTAGTGGTTATTAGAAGGCGCCTTGAGCCGATGAAGCAGCATCGTCGATCT
>JBATSO010000044.1:0-2805 GCA_049293335.1 Saccharimonadales bacterium (SeqCode) | reverse complement strand
CAGTGAGTTTCTTACCGTATGGCATACGTATTTGTTTTTCGTCCTAAGCTATAGCTTAGACCGAACGGGTTCATGAGGCAAGGGGTAGTGAGGGGTTACCTTGCGACGGATATGCCTTTCCTTTCATCTCAAACGATGTAGTTGGCAATCCACTCAAGTCAGCTTCTGCTTCATATGGTCGCACACTAGTGTCTACGTAATCTGTCATGTCTTTAGGTTGCGTAAGTTGTCTGTATGGGTCATCAGGATGATGAATGTCGCCATAATCGGCCATATCAGGCAACTTCCTGTCTCCGCCATGTGCCGATAGTGCATCCATTGTAAAAGATGTTGGTTTTTCGCTCATGATTTCAGATTATAAACTATTCGAAAAATAAAGTAAAAAATGATTATATTTAGTTCGCTTCAAGGATCTATTGACAATGAGGTCGGACTTCTAACATCTGACCTCAAACAGAAATCTTAGCAGCGGGTACCGTTGGTATGCTACCCTTACTTATATGAAAATTTGTGAGACGAGCATACTATGGAAAACTACTGTTTCCACGAACGAATCTCAGGGTACGACCCAATCGATTGGGTCGTACCCTGAGATTATCGGGTCGTACCCTGAGATTCTACAAGTCTATCTTCAATAAAGGGAAAAGCTCAATTAGCAGAAGTGCTTCGTCAACTTCATAATAAGGTCTAACCATCTAACGGATGGGTTTTTTGTGATTCATCATTTACGCAGATGATGAAAGGACTTGCATTAATTGCTCGCTACCGCGCTAAAGCGCTCACCGCTCGGCCAACCTTTAATAACTCAAACAGTCACGGACTGTTTTCGCCTTCGGTTCAAGTCGTCTTCCAACAATATAACAAAACGACCACAAGGGTCGCTTGGTTGTATTGGTGCAATTTTACACTTTTGCGCGAACCGAATTTCAGCGTAGCTGCGAGTGAGCCGCGCCGCCTGCGGGCGTGTAACGCCCGCTGCGCACCACCAGAAAACCCTTTGCATATTTTTTTAATTTCCCCCGCCGTGATTTTTTGAAGCTGAAAAGGGTGTTTATGGTGGTGCACCTGCCATAAATGGCAGAGGCGGTGTGGCTCAGGGCTGCTTGAGTTGTCCGCGCTCCGCGCTAACAATGGCTAAACGAGCTGGATTAAACCGATAGTATTGCCGTCTGCATCTTTGACAGCGGCCATGAGCATACCACCGCCGACGTCTTTAGCGTCCTGGTGTGTTGTCGCGCCAGTGGCTAGAAAGGACTTGAGGGTATCTTGTATGTCTTCAACTTTCCAGTAGCTTACCGGCCCAGTCATGCCCTCGGCATGGCCATTGGGGTCAAGACCAATTTCTTGACCCGCACCTATCTGAAAACCGACATAAAACGGCTGGTCAAAATACGGCTCAACACCGAGTAATTTGCCATACAGTTCCTTGGCCTTCGCCAAATCTTTGACTGGGTAGATGACTGATTGTATACCTTGCATAGATTTCTCCTTTTAGTTATCTTTATGGCTCCACCACAACAGCTTGTCGGGATCGGGCTTTACGGTGCTGGCGTAATACACCGCGCTGCGAAACACATACAAAATACAGCGGTCAACATGATCACCAGCCTGCGCCATAAGTCGCTCGTACATTGCCTCTGGGTTTTGGCCTTTGAGGTCGGATGGTTGGCTATAGCCCAACGATGCTAAGTCGACAGCTATCGACTTACCAACGCCCGGAATATCGGTGAGCTTTGTCGCCTGCTGGATGGGAACTGCTTTCATGCTTTGCTAGTATGCACCTCATACGGCCAATCGTATTGTAAAAATCCGTCATATTCATCATGTAGGGCTTTGGGTGTCGTGCCAGCAAGCAAACGAATATCATGAGTCATATGGGCTTGGTCGACATAGTCGAAGTCGGCGGCCAAGCGGCCGAGATTTGGATAATGTTGAAGAAGTAACTCCCTGGCCACGGCCAGTTGGCGATTGATGCGAGCAAATTGCTTAGGGCTCAGACCGACATAGCGCCGAAACTTACGCTCAACAGTCCGTGAACTGAGCGGCTTTGCGAGATTCTCGTCTACCACTTGGTTGCGTGTAAAAGCTCCACGTTCAACAAGTGTTTTTATGAGTGCGGCGAGCTGCGGGAGGATAGGTTCTTCGGTTTGCAACGAAACCTCAGGTATGAGCTGTGTCAGCGGGATGGATACCCCTTGATAATCAGCTAAATCTGTCTTGAGTAGCTCAAAGTAGACGCCCGGCCGAAAACGGACGCCGTAACTCCGCACATCTGGCGCGAGTGGGATTATGGCAGCTTTTGTCATCGGTCCGACAAACTCAAGCTGATAGCTATCACCGCATACATGCACTACAAAATCCCACGAGCCGTCCGGCAAAACACGCAGCTTCGCCGCGTCTGTCGTTGACACTTCCCAAAAACGATGCACCAAAAGCTTGAGGTCATCGGACGGTTCGATATGTTTGATAATTATAGGCATGTATCTATTTTATATGAAGCGTAGCACTTTCGCTGTAAATCAGAGCGAGGCGCACTACCAGAAAACCCTTTTACAAATCCAAAAATCTCGGCGGGGGAAATCTAAAAAAATATGCAAAGGGTTTTCTGGCGGGGTCGCATCTGCCATTAGCAGACAGGCAACGTGGCTCGAAGCAACAAAGTTGCTATGTGTCGCAAGCGTAACCCCTCACTACCCCTTGCCTCATGAACCCGTTCGGTCTAAGCTATAGCTTAGGACGAAAAACAAATACGTATGCCATACGGTAAGAAACTCACTGACGCAGAAGTTGCAGCACGCATGGTTG
>JBATSO010000043.1:0-9354 GCA_049293335.1 Saccharimonadales bacterium (SeqCode) | reverse complement strand
ATCTAAAGGTTGGTCAAAAAAGCATCAGGAAGTATTCTTTGCGAAAATTGGGAGTGCTCGATCTAATGACACAAGAATGCAATATGCGAGGATTAAGGCGCTTAGTTTGATTGCGACAGGAAAAAAGAAGAAATGTCAGGCAGCAGTAATATTACTAGAAACGGCCTTGCAAGAATGGCCAAGTCAGTATTGTTTAGAAATCGATAGTGTGTACGATGCACTAGGTGATGCGCACAGGGTACTAGGCGAAGCTGAGGTCGCCGCAAAGTGGTATGCAAGAACAATTACATGGAAAAATTGGCGCGGTACTGGCTATTGGTCCTATCCTGAACTAATTGTAACCTCACAAATGTTTACGATGTTCGACGATGCTCTTTCAATAGTAAATAGACTATTTCATGAACAGCTTGTCATGCCTTCTCAATATTTTATATATCATGGCGTTCGGGCATGTGTATTTGCGCATGAAAACAATATTGCGCTTGCCAAAAGTGAGGCGACCGAAGCATTTGCATATGTTGGCGTGGGTAGTTCATACTTTCGCTATCATCCTAAAGTTGGGCTTGTTGATAGAAATGAACACAGGGCCCTGCTTAGCGAATTGCAGCAGATCGTACGCCTCAAGGTGCATTCGACTATGTTGACTTCATGACGTCATAGCGCTATAATGTAAACATCCGGCTCATCACCGAGGCTCGCCAGAGCTTTATCCATGAGGTCCTGCCGAGGATTACCATAATACGAGAAAGATGAGGTTCTACAAATGACCACAAAAACTACTAGCGAAAACGAAAAAACTACTATATATTTAAACCCTGTCATTAAAAAGGGTGTGCAGTACTACGCACTAGTCAACGATACAAGTCTCTCACAAATCATCAATGATGAGCTTGTTCGTTATCTTGAAGATATGTCTGATATTTCAGCAGCGAATAAATCTTACAATGACGGTGAACAACCAATACCTTTCAAGGAGGCTCTAAAGGAGCTTGGAGTAACAATGCATGAAATACGAGGTTCTATTTAAACCAAAATTCTTACGTGCTCTAAAGCGGATAGATAAAGTTCAGCAGATACGTATACTAAGCAAAATATACAAACTTTCAGAGGATCCAAGGCCGCTTGCGAGTAAGCGTCTAAAGGGTTCGGTTTATTACAGATTACGAGTCGGTGACTATCGAATAATATACGATATAGCAGATGCTAATTTGACCGTTTTAGTCCTTGATGTTGGACATAGGCAGGGCGTTTATAAAGGCTAGATTACTATTACCTGTGAATGCTTGGTATAGTGTATAATAATGCGTAAGCATGATGAGGGTTTTTGAGCGAGTTCTGGCCAAAGGTTCCCGGGTGAAACTCCCCTCTATTCTGCGGCTATCCCGCACGAAAATAACAGCGTTGTGGCTGGTGGGAGCCGCGCTCGTGGTGGGCGTGCTCGTGGCGCTTTCGTTCAACCATTCTTTTCCGCTGCTGCAAACACGTGGTGAAATTGCCAATCGGCAACGGGATTTACTGGTGTTCGCGACGGCACTTGCCCTGTTGGTACTAGTACCAGTGTATTTTATGATTTTTACGTTTGCGTGGCGCTACCGCAGTGGGCACAAAAAGGCCTATAAACCCGAATGGGATAGCGACAAACGCTATGAAACCATTTGGTGGGGCATTCCCATTGCCATTATTGCGGTACTTGCTGTTGTCACATGGGTGACGTCGCATAGTCTTGACCCATATAAACCACTCGCATCATCCAAACAAGCGCTCAAGGTTCAAGTGGTCGCTATGCAGTGGAAGTGGCTTTTTATATATCCTGAAGAAAAAGTGGCCAGCCTGAACGAAGTGGTATTCCCTGTCGATAGGCCCGTTGAATTCACTATTACGAGCGATGCGCCTATGAATTCATTTTGGATCCCGCAGCTTGGTGGGCAAATTTACGCTATGAGCGGCATGTCGACCAAGCTCAATCTTTCGGCCAATGCAGTCGGGTCGTACGAAGGCATGTCTTCGAACATCAGTGGTGCGGGGTTTGCCGATATGAAATTTAAGGCACGTGCTGTGTCAGATAGTGACTTTTCACGCTGGGTGCAGACAGCGCACAACTCAAATAATCACCTGACACAGGCGGCCTATGACAAGCTCGCGCAGCCAGGTACTGCACCCGTCATGCGCTACAATTTGCACGACGAGAACATCTACCAAAATGTTATCATGAAGTACATGAGTGGACACGAGATGAAGCCAACAGAGGAACATAAGCCAACCCAAGCTGAATCCTCACTTCACAAAACACATGATATGGAGGGTATGTAATGTTTGGGTTCAGTCTGTCTACGCTCGCTTCTTTATTGACGGGTAAAATGGAATGGCACTACTTTTGGCACGGCTGGGTGCAGTTTGGCGGCCAGGCCGCAACGGTCGGTGGAGTTTTGGCAATAGTCGCGCTTTTGACCTACTTTAAAAAATGGCGCTGGCTGTGGCGCGAATGGCTGACCACCCAAGACGCCAAACGGATTGGTGTAATGTACATAGTTGTTTCGGTAGTCATGCTGCTGCGCGGCTTTGGCGATGCCATTATGATGAAGCTGCAACAGGCCCTGGCCAGCGGTCACAGTAGCGGCTTTTTAGACGCCGAACATTTCCAACAAGTCTTTACGGCGCACGGTACCATTATGATTTTCTTTGTGGCTATGGGGCTGATGCTTGGCATTATTAACCTGGTTCTACCGCTGATGCTTGGAGCGCGCGATGTGGCTTATCCAACGCTAAACTCCGTTAGTTTTTATTTGTATGTAGCGGGCGTGGTGCTGGTCAACTTATCGCTGGTGTACGGCGAATTTGGTGCAGTCGGTTGGCTGGCCTATCCACCACTGAGTGAGCTAGCCTATAGCCCAGGCCCAGGCGTAGACTATTGGCTGTGGAGTATTCAGATTGCGGGCGTGGGCAGTATGCTGAGCGGTATTAACTTTATTGTGACCATCCTAAAAATGCGCTGTAAAGGGATGACGCTCATGAAAATGCCAGTGTTTGCATGGAGTGTTTTGGGTGCCATGATGCTCGTGGTAGTAGTATTTCCTATCTTAACCGCAACGCTGTTTATGCTTTCGCTCGACCGTTCGCTAGGCATGCACTACTTTACTTCTGACCTTGGTGGTAACGCTATGATGTATATTAACCTCATTTGGGCGTGGGGTCACCCCGAGGTTTACATTTTGGTCTTGCCTGCTTTTGGTATGTATAGCGAAATCGTGGCTACAATGAGCCGCAAAAGATTGTTTGGCTACACCAGTATGGTCTGGGCGCTCATGTGTATAACGGTGCTTTCGTTCCTTGTTTGGGCGCACCACTTCTTTACTATGGGTGCTGGCGGAAATGTAAACGCCTTCTTTGGCATTATGACCATGGTGATCGCCATTCCAACAGGGGTGAAGGTCTTTAACTGGCTATTTACTATGTACAAAGGTCGCATAGAGTTCACGACACCCATGTGGTGGTTTATGGCCTTTGCTACGACTTTCTTAATTGGCGGCGCCACGGGCGTGTTGCTAGCTGTGCCAGCCATCGATTTTCAAGTCCACAACAGCCTATTCTTAGTAGCACATTTTCATAACACCATCATTAGTGGCGTTGTGTTCGGCTACCTGGCGGGCATAGCCTATTGGTTCCCGAAAATTTTCGGTTTTCGTTTGCACGAGCGGCTCGGCAAGGCCGCAGTTACCTGCTGGGTGGTTGGCTTTTTGGTGACGTTCATTCCCATTTATATCCTTGGGTTTATGGGCGCAACGCGGCGGCTCGATCATTACGACCCTAGCATGGGCTGGCAGTCACTCTTTATTGTTTCGGGAATCGGGACGCTTATTATTGGGCTTGGTGTGGTGTTCCAATTGGCGCAACTAGGCTACAGCATTTGGAAGCGCCACGAACTGCGCGATAGCACTGGCGACCCGTGGCATGGGCGTACACTAGAGTGGTCAGTACCCTCACCTGCGCCGCACTATAATTTTGCGAGACTGCCAGTCGTAAAGCACCGAGACGCCTTCTGGGAGGCTAAAAAAACAAAAGGCTCACTTTATAGCGGTGCATATACAGACTTTGAGCTGCCCAAAAAAACTGCTATGGGTGTGTGGGTGGGTGGCTTCGCCTGTTTATTTGGCTTTGCGGTGATATGGCAACTGTGGTGGCTGGTAGCAATTGCGTTTGCAGGCCTTGTCGTAGTGCTGATACGCCGCACGTTCGAAGATGAGGTTGAGTACACCGTCACTGCTGCCGAGGCTAAGAAGCTAGACGCTCATGCGCTGCAAGGAGCTAAACTATGAGAACCGTAACCGCTGCTGCCGAAAACACAGCCCCATCTAAACAGCAATTTGGCTTTTGGCTGTACCTCATGACAGACTGCATCTTGTTTGCCAGTTTGTTTGCTACGTTCATGGTGCTGCGCGGCCAAACGGCGGGTGGTGTGAGCGGTAAAGATATTTTTGACTTACAATATGTTTTTATCGAAACTTGTTTGCTTCTACTGAGTAGCCTGGCGAGTGGGCTGGCATTGCTTTCGGCACACGCCAAGAACAAAGCAAAAACCCTCGGTTGGCTGGCAGTGACGGGTCTGCTCGGCGCAGCCTTTCTGGCTATGGAGGTTCGAGAGTTTGCGCTGCTGGCCAGTGAGGGTCATAGTTGGACGCACAGCGCCTTTCTGTCGTCATATTTTGGGTTAGTGGGCACGCACGGTTTGCACATTTTCGTAGGCTTGGTTTGGCTGCTAGCCATGGCTTACTACATCCACCTCCGCGGCTTTTCTAAGCGGATGATGGAACGTATGACCATGTTTACGATGTTCTGGCACTTCCTAGACATTGTCTGGATTGGTATATTCACTATCGTGTATTTATTGGGGGTATTCTAAATGACTTTACGCAAGCACGTCCATGCACTACCAGATTTTCGCCGTGCTAGCACAGCCACGTATGTTACGGGCTTTTTACTATCGCTTTCGCTGACGGCCAGTGCGTTTTTGTTTGTGTGGTCTTACAAGGCGTCGAACGACCTACTGTTTAGCCGCGGCACGTTGATAGGTCTGCTTGCCGTGTTAGCAATTACGCAAATGGTGGTGCAGGTTATGTTCTTTTTGCACCTTTCGGCGGAACGTAAACTGCGCCTCAACATGCTGGCCGGAGCTTTTACTATTTTTGTGGTGCTGTGCTTGGTGATTGGTTCGATCTGGATTATGCAGAATCTTGACTACAATATGGGTAGCCATGGCACGCCCGAGTACGTCCAGCAACAAGAAAGCATCCATACCTAAAGTGACTGCCCGAGATTTTATTATGGTTGCAAAGCCGGGCATTGTTGTTGGCAATGTGCTGGCAACACTCGGCGGATTTTTGCTGGCCTCTGAACACGGTGTAGACAAACCAACACTGTTTGCGGCTGTTTTTGGGACGCTTTTTGTAATAGCCGCCTCGTGTGTGGTTAACAACTACCTTGACCGCGATATTGACCGCAAAATGACTCGTACAGCTAAACGACCCTCTGTGACGGGCGTATTGCCTCTACGCGTTGGCATCATCTATGCAACTTTCTTGTATATACTAGGCTTTGGTGTATTGCTGTGGCAGACCAATATACTAACTGCTGTAATCGGCTTCGTGGGCGCGCTGTTTTACACCGTTGTCTACGGCTACGCAAAGCGCCACACTCATCACGCGACACTCATTGGTGCTTTGCCAGGTGCGACACCGCCACTTGCAGGCTACGTGGCCGCTACGGGGCATATTGACCTGACGGCCAGCGTACTTTTTCTTGCAATGTTGGCCTGGCAAATGCCGCATTTTTATGCCATTGGCCTACGTCGTCTCAAGCAGTACCAGGCTGCTCACATTCCAGTTTTGCCGGCCGTAAAAGGCCTGAGCCGTACGGTATGGGAAATGCGCGCCTATGCCCTGCTGTTTCTACTTAGTTGTTATTTGCTAGCGCACTATGCCCAAGCTGGTTTTATGTTTGGTCTCGCCATGCTCATGGTGAGTGTGTACTGGTTCCAGCCAATTTTTAGCCCAAACTGGCGGTCGCAAACTACTCAAGTGGCAACAACAGTTTTCAAACGCTCGCTCACCGTGCTCTTTGCGTTTTGTATATTTTTAGCCTTGTCACATGTTCTCCTGTAGGGCCTTGTGAGCTTACGTAAAAGCAATGAGCGTACAATATAAATAATGAATAGCGTCCGTCGCAACCGGCTTCAGTCAACAATATCGATTGTTTTCATGCTCATTGTTGCAGTGTTTTTGTGGCGCAACTGGGGGCACCTTGCGCAGAGTTTTACAGTATTACAAAGCGTCTCGCTGGGTTATTTTTGGGTGGCTGTACCACTGGTTGGTGTAACATTTTTCCTGGCAGCAAGTGCCTACGGATTTTTAGCATTTCGGCGCTTACGGTTTCGTGAGCTATTGGTTGTTGAACTGGCGGCAGCTTTTATAAATCGGCTAGTACCTTCGGGTTTGGGTGGTGTTGGGGTGCATGGTTTGTATTTGCACAAACGTACACATACGGTTGCCGAAGCGACTGCGGTGGTGAGCGTCAATAATCTGGTGGGGATGACCGTGCACATCAGCTTACTGGCGCTCGTGGTACTTACAGGGGTCGGTGGTAAACTTCACCTGGGATGGTCATATAAACAGGGGTGGCTTTTGCTTGGATTTGTTTTGGTGATAGTTCTAGGACTTGCTGTGCCACGGGTACAACGTGCGCTTGCAAGCTTCACGCGCAACTTACTTGCAAGTCTGCGAAAATACGAGCGTCAGCCGCACAAACTTGTCTATACGGTGCTCGCGCTGGGCACTCTCACGCTTATAAATGTTCTCATACTGCACCTTGCTGCCCGCAGCTTTGGGGTGTGGCTTGACCTATCACAACTGTTCATTGTCTACACTGGAGCTGTCCTGTTGGGTGCGGCTGTTCCAACGCCTGGTGGGTTAGCGGGCGTAGAGGCAGGATTGGTCGGAGGCTTTATGGCGTATGGTGTTAACGGCACTACTGCTCTGGCTGTGGCGCTTGCCTTTCGCTTTGCCACCTACTGGCTGCCAATTATCCCAGGTGCGATTGCATTCTACATTGCCCGCTCTAAAAAGCTGATTTAAGCCAGTCATATAAAGCTTGGTTATAACTGCCGACCTGTTGAGTAGTCGCGCTATCTAAAGAGTGCGAGATACCTTTGGCAACGATTACTTCTGGTTTGAAGGCGTTGGCATAGGCGTCAGTTGTTTGCGGGGGTATTTGCTCGTCATTTTCGTGCACAATTAGTAGAGATTTGCCCGTAAAGCGTGACGCGCGGGCTAACAGCGGATGGTTTGATAGTAGTTTTACATTTCGTCTGAAGTCTTGCGTGGCCTGACGATCCTCATCTTTCTTAGCAGTGTAGAAATCAGAAGGTTTGTAGATGGCTGGGGCGCGTAACACGAGTGCGTCGAATTCTCGGTATTTCGTGAGCTGAGTTGCCAAAAAACCGCCGTAGCTCGAACCAATAACTGCGAGTTTTTTACCAGGATAGTGCGTCCGTATCCAGTCAAAAACGGTGATGACTTCTAGAAAATGCTGCGCTGGGCTTATATGTTCGATGTCGAACGGGCTGTCGCCGTGACCAGAGTAGTCGAATATAACAGATGTTAGACCTTGTTTTTCAGATAGTTCAGGTAACAAAGTGCGATAGTGTTCTTTCGAGCGCCGCGAGGTGCGGCCAATTAGCCACAGTGCAACTGCACCGTTATCGGAGCCTTCATAGATATCTGCTGTGACGCTGTAGCCGGTGCATGGAATAGTAAGTGTTCTCATAATGCTTTCTTTAAAAAAAGTCCTGAACCCTATTGTAGCAAAATAGCTAGTTATAGGTGCGGTGGATGTCAGGGCTTCTACCTTAGATTTGCCAACCCAGCTTCCATGGTCGCTGGGCTTCGGGCGGCTGGCTGCCACTGGCGCTCGTGTTTGAGCCCCGCTTAGTTCAAACATATAAATAGAGCCTACCCTGCGGCAGAGTCGCCATGTGCCGCAGAGCGATACATACCCCAAATGCTAAACGATCATATTTAACCCACGATTTCCCAGAGCTTTCGCAACAATTTCAAGACGCGTATCAACATCGACCGCAGGAAGATCAATAACTTCAATTCCCGACTCTCGGTAAGCATGCTCAATCGCTAGGTGTGTTTGTAGCGCCTCGTCTTCCGTTTCGCGCCGAACCACGTTAGCGGTATAGGTTCCGACTGGCTGGCAAATCAGAGCAAAACTATATTGAGCCAAGGCAATCCGCTGCCAGACTTCTGGCACGAACTCGTCAAAACCATTGAGACGACTATATGCTACTGTGTCGATGAGGCTTCTATCCTGAAAGGCGAGTCTAGCCTCGGGTGGTATTCTAGCTTCAAGTACCTCTGATTCATCGGCTACAAGCGGGCCAAACCCGCGATAGTCTATCCACGGTACGCACGGTACATACTCAGGGTTCGCTTGCTCTATCGCAAGCTCCCTGGTGATAACATTGGTAGCTGGCTCGGGGACAAAGTAGGCCTCTGGAAAGCGGGCTTTTAATGCGTTAAGCAGCGTTGTCTTGCCCGTATGTGGCCCCCCGGAAATTGGTATTTTTTCAGCCACGCTTTCCTCTGCCGTAGTAGCGAGCGAGATGTTCTAAATCTTGCCAATGATACGTTGGTTGCGGGTCAAGTGTGGTCGGTGCATTTTTTCCAACATACACCGTGCGGGCACCCGCTGCATTACCCGCTACGACATCTTCGTGTAGTGTATCGCCAACAAAAAGTGATCTGTTTGCATTAACGCCCAGCCGTCCTAACCCAATCAAAAGCGGCTCGGGATGTGGTTTTGGTCGTTTGATATCGTAACCGCCTACTACTACATCAACTAATTCATCAAACCCGTGTTGCCGCATGACGCGTGGCAAAGAGTTTGTGCCGCGCTGGGTAGCGATATAGAGACCCTTCCCGCTTTCGCGTAATTTGTGCAGCGTTTCGACGGCGTGGGGTGCGGTATAAAAACGGTTATCAAATTGGCCAGTAACTGAGTCATTCATAGTCTGGATCATAACTGCATCTATAGGTTCGCCGCCTTTTCCATTATGGAGTTTAACCATTAGGTCCTTCATGGCAGGAAAACGACTAAGCGCGCAAACCTCGGCAATATCCTCATCAGTTAAATCAAGCCGCAGTCCTTCTGTAATTGCTGCGAGACGCGCTGATAATTATCCAATAAGGTAAACCACTAGTTCTACTAGTGTGACTAGCAAAGGTTTGACCTTCCGCAGCATATCCCAACAATGCATAATACCCCGGCCGTAAGGCTGGGGTATTATGCTACTGGTTG
>JBATSO010000042.1:0-10584 GCA_049293335.1 Saccharimonadales bacterium (SeqCode) | reverse complement strand
GTCTAACCTTTCACATATTGTGTGAAAGGTTAGACCTCGCACAGCAACGCACACTGGATGGGGTAGGGTATAATGATGGTAATGAAAACAGTTGCAGTATTTTTCGGCGGTCAGTCGGCTGAGCATGACGTGTCAATTATTACGGCGCTAACGAGTGTTATAAAGCCGCTTGAACTTACGAAAAAATACCAAGTAGTACCAGTTTATATTGCAAAAAATGGGGCATGGTATAGCTTTGAAGGTCTTAAGAAAATTAATTTTTATCAGTCAAAAGATATCGAAGCCAAACTATCCCAGAAGAAACCTATAGGAGTAAAAGTAGGTAATGGCCTAAAAATGCTTGTAGTCTCCCGTGTGCATGGCACTAAAGAAATAAAAGTTGACATTGCATTCCCTGCGCTGCATGGTACGCACGGTGAAGATGGTGAACTTATGGGTATGTTTGAAATGGCTGGCCTGCCATATGTTGGTTGTGATGTGGCGGCCTCGGCAATAGCCATGGATAAAGTTTTTTCGAAACAAATTGCCGCCGCCGCGGGTGTGCCGATTACGAAAAGTACCTGGTGCAGTAAAGTAACATTCGAGACCAACGAAGCCGCCGTGCTTGAAGACTGCAAAAAACTAGAGTATCCACTTTTTGTAAAGCCGGCCCATCTCGGTTCAAGCATTGGTATTTCGCAGGTGCATAATGAACGAGAGCTAACAAACGCACTGGAACTTGCCGCACATTACGACAACAAAATTATCGTTGAAGAGGCCGTACATAATCTCGTAGAAGTAACGCTGCCTATTATGGGAAATGACACCCCAACCCCCGCGCTTCTCGAGCGGCCAATCACTCAGGCTGAGGATTTCTTTGATTTTGAAACCAAATATTTACATGGCGGCAAGAAAGCTGGTAAAAATGGTGGTTTAGGCAAGGGTGCGGCTGGTGCTCAGGGTTACAGCGAAATTCCCGCTCAGCTTCCCGCCGAACTGTACGACACAGCAGTGGAAACAGGCCTAAAAGTGTACAAGGCACTGGGCTGCAGTGGTATTGCCCGAATAGATATGCTAATCGACACCAAAACAAAAACAGTGTATTTTAACGAGGCCAATCCGCTACCAGGTAGTTTGTATGCTCATAACTGGGCAAAAGCGGGAGTAAGTAAAGTGCAGCTTGTCGAAAAACTTATTGAATACGCCGAGGCCCGTGCTAAAACTAAGCGGAGCCTAAAAACTACCTTCAAAACTAGTTTTTTGACGCAGTTCTAAATATATTTACACCCTAGGGCACGGCGTAGCTGATCTGTTACAATAGGGGGCATATGAAACGATACAACCCTAAAGAAATCGAGCCCAGAACATGCCAGTGGTATGTTTCTGTAGACGCGAGGGAACCGTCATGCTAAAGCGGTACAACCCTAAAGAAATTGAACCACAATGGCAGGCTAAATGGGACGAAGAGCAGGTCTATAAAGCCGACCTACAGTCTGACAAGCCCAAATACATTGCCATGAGCATGTTTAACTACCCTAGTGGAGCGGGCATACATATTGGCCACGCCATGAACTACACCATTAGCGATGTTATGGCCCGCTACAAACGACAGCAGGGCTTCGAAAGCTACCACCCTGTTGGCTGGGACGCGTTTGGTTTGCCGGCCGAAAACTTTGCGATTAAATCAGGCGTATCGCCACAAGCCAGCATGGCAAAAATCATTCCTAGCTACCACACGCAGTACAAAGCCATGGGCTGGAGCAACGATTGGTCGAAAGAAATCAGCACTCACACGCCAGAATACTACAAATGGACACAGTGGATTTTTGTGCAGATGTACAAAGCGGGTATGGCCTACCAAGATGCTCGCCAACAGTGGTGGTGCGATGGCTGCCAGACCGTGCTCGCCAATGAGCAGGTCATAGACGGCAAATGTTGGCGCCACGACAGCGCAGATGACCCAGAGGTCAAAAAACGCGAAGTCAAACAGTGGTTTTTTCGCATTACTGAGTACGCCGACGAAATACTTCAGGCAACCCACGACCTCGAGTGGTCAGAGGTAGTTAAGGCAGCCCAAATAAACTGGATTGGTAAAAGCGATGGCGCAAACGTGCGGTTTGCGGTAGAGGGGCTGGGCGCCGCAGAAGAGTTTGTCGAAGTTTTTACCACCGCGCACGATACGATTTTTGGGGCGACATTTATGGTGCTTGCGCCAGAGCACCCGATCGTCAGCCGCTATGGGCAGCTAGCAGACAATGCCGTCGATATCGAAGAGTACACCGCAAAAGTAGGCCGCAAGTCAGAGCTAGAGCGCCTCTCTGACAAAACCAAATCAGGCGTACTCATAGAAGGCCTCTACGCCATCAATCCGCTCAACGGCGCCAAAATACCCATCTGGACAGCCGACTACGTGCTCACTGGCTACGGCACCGGCGCGGTCATGGGTGTGCCAGGCGAAGACGAGCGTGACTACGAATTTGCACAAAAATTTGGCCTACCCATCATCTACACGACCAAGCAGCAAGAGTTTGTTTCCTACAGCGACGAAATAAAACCAAATCGCAAAAAATACACCCTAGCAAACTCAGGGGAGTTTGACGGCATGGATTTTGAGCTCGGCCGCCAGGCTATGCTCGACGCGCTCATCGCCAAAGGCGCAGGCGAGGCCGTCACCAATTACAAAATTCGGGATTGGTCGGTGAGTAGGCAGCGCTATTGGGGGGCGCCGATCCCGATTATTCATTGCCCGAAAGACGACATTGTACTCGACGAAAACTTGCCCGTGGTACTACCAGAACTGGCAGATTTTGCCCCAAGTGGCGATGGCCGTAGTGCGCTCGCACGAGCGAGTGATTGGTTGCAGGTTGCATGCCCCAAGTGCGGCGGCCCAGCCGAGCGCGAAACCGACACACTCGACACCTACATATGTAGTAGTTGGTACGAGCTACGCTACTTTGACCCGCACAACGCCAAAGCCCCATTCAGCTCCGACATTGCCAACAAGTGGATGCCGATAGATTTCTACAACGGTGGCGACCATGCTACGGCCCACCTTATTTACGTACGTTTTATGGCCCGTTTTTTCCACAAGCTTGGCTTGCTAGAAAACCCCGAACCATTCAAAAAGTTCCTCTTCAATGGCAAGGTAACCGCCAGCGATGGCACGATGTTTAGTAAAAGCAAAGGCAACGGGGTTGACCCGCTGGAAATCATTGCCAGTGGCTACGGCGCAGATGCGCTGCGCACCTACCTGATGTTTGCTGCGCCGCTCGACCTCTGGATGCGCTGGGACCCACAGGGCGTACCAGGAACGTATCGGTTCTTGAACCGCGTGTGGAACATTACGCAAGAATTTTTGGAAACAAGTCAAGAGTCAGGAGTCATGAGTCAGGAGGCGGGCGTGGCAGTGCTGCGTACCATGCACCCAGCCATTAAAAAAGTTACCGAAGACCTTGAGGACCAAAAGTACAACACTGCAATAGCTGCTATGATGAAAGCCACTAACGAACTGTACGAGCTCAAGGCCAAAGAGGGCTTTGCGAACACCGCAGCCTGGCAGTTTGCACTGGAAAGTCTGGTGGCGCTGGTAGCGCCGTTTGCGCCGCACATGGCCGACCAGTTGTGGCACGACCTTGGCAGGCAAACGAGTGTGCAAAAAGATAGCTGGCCTAGTTACAATGAACAATACTTGGTGAGCGACACCGTAACGCTGGTAGTGCAGGTAAACGGTAAATTACGCGCAACGCTACAAATTGCTGCCGATGCCGATGAAGCTACCTCTGTAGAAACTGCCAAACAAGACGCAAAAGTTGTTGCCCACCTGGCCGAAAAAGAAGTTATAAAAACAATCTACGTGCCGAAAAAGCTCATAAACTTCGTCGTCAAATAAATACGACGCTGGCTTATTATGTCTAACTACTTTTCGCAGGGTTTATACATATCGCTAGGAAGCTGATAACACATTTTGGTTGCACGTTGCTGGTTAACCCAAGCCTTTTTTGCGTCGGAGTTTAGTTCTATACCCGAGAGGGCGTAGCTGCCTACGCTTACACCGTACCACAGGCCTTGATCATCTCGGCTCAGGGCAATCTTTTCACTTTTTTCGGGAATAACCACGACACATTCTGATGGCGAGGAAAGGCTTACCTTGCCAATCTTAGTATCGTCGCTTGGGTCTTGGAAGGCTGCTGTTGGCTTATGGCGAATATTTGCGCCATCTTGCACAAAAAGTATTTCTTGAGCTCGGATTTGGCCTTCGCTTACTATTTTAAAAGGGTCACAGTAGCGTACCAGCGGATTTTTTTGTTGCGAAGAGCATGCCCCAGCACCAAATAATGCGGCAGAAGCTAGCAATATACCACCTACACTGCTTTTTGCTCTACTACGTTCAGGCCATTTCATACTTCATATTATACCATAATATTTCAAATACACACAATAGCCTTGAGAAATCGGGTGAAACAGGGTACAATAGACGTTAAATAGTAACCAAAACTTCTAGAAGGAGTTAGCACATCCATGGGTAAACCAAAGAAACGAACCAGTCCACGCGCCACTGGCGCACGCCGCAGCCACCTTATTCTTAAACTGGCCCGCGCTGTCAACAAGAAATCACCAGTCAAAGCCTTTACCACTGTGAAAGAAAGTGGTAAAAAGCTCGCCGCAACCAAATAACATAAAGAGGGGAGCGGCATATGGCTAGTAATCGCCACTTAGGTCGTATCGTTGCACTGCAAACGCTCTACGAAATGGATTTTCGGCTCGAGTCGGGCGATGAGTCGTTTGACCTTGGTTTGGTACTGAAGCGCAATATTGGGCGCTACGAATCTACGGTCGATGACGTATTTTTTATAGAAGAGCTGGTAAAGGGCGTTGCCAAGTACGAAAAAGCACTTGACGACGAACTGCGACCACTTGCGCCCGAATGGCCGCTCGAGCAAATTGCCCGCATGGACCGCGTGGTACTGCGTATGGGCCTGTACGAACTGCACTACGAACCAGATGTACCACCAAAAGTGGTCATAAACGAAGCAGTAGAGCTTGCCAAGGCCTTTGGCGGTGATAACAGCAGCAAGTTTATTAACGGCGTACTCGGTACGGCGCTAAAGAACAAGGGTGGCGACAGTACCGAAGAGCCAAAAAAAGCCACAGATACACCAGTTGCAAAGCCCTCCAAAAGCACGACAAACAGACCTGAAAAAAAGCCTGCCGCCAAGGCTAAAAAATCAGCCACTAAGTCTGTAAAGAAGGCAGGGTAGCGCTATGGCCGACGACGCACGCAAGCACAGCCCCATGGATGGGATCAAAAAGCCTATTGAAGGCCTGCGTAAATTTGTAAGCAGGCGACCGGCTATTCAGGAAGTGGTGCACGAAACCACCTCTGGGGGTGTGGTGTTTCGCCGTAACCCCAAGACCTCGGCGGTTGAAATTTTGCTTATTAAAGATGCTAAAAACCGCTGGACTATACCAAAAGGGCACGTTGAGGAAGGTGAGGAGCCCAAAGAAACGGCCGAGCGCGAGATTCGCGAGGAAACAGGCTTGCAAGACATGAAGGTTATGCAGTGGCTAGGTAAAGTCAACTTTCGCTATCGCCGTAACCACACGCTGGTGCTGATGACGATGCATATTTACCTGGTAGAAGGCCTAGGGAACACCAACCGTTTGCACCCAGAGGATTGGCTGAGTGATATTCAGTGGCTGCCTGCCACCGAAGCGGTTGACGCCATTGCCTACGAAGACATTGGCAAGCTCATGCTTGCGGGTATGAAAAAAGTAAGGGAAAGAAAGGATAGATAATAGAGCTTTGAGCTGAGATTTTAGATCTACGGGTCTAAGCTCCAAGCTCTTATATCTAAGATAAAAGCATGGACACAACCCCATATCAAACATTCGCGACCGATAATTTGGGCGGCCCGTTTACAAATCTACAGGTGCTTATAACAGCGTTTACGCACCGTTCGTACCTAAACGAGCACAAAAAATCTGCTAGCGAACACAACGAACGCCTGGAGTTTTTGGGCGATGCTGTGCTAGAGCTGGTCGTGACCGAGTATTTGTACATGACCTACAGTGAACCAGAGGGCATTTTAACCAACTGGCGCAGTTCGCTGGTACGCACCGAAAGCATTAGTGCGGCTGCGGCGCGGTTGGGTGTAGAGCCGCTGCTACGGCTAAGCCGCGGTGAAAAAAACGGTACCGAGCGAGCACGGGGGCAGATTTTGGCCAATGCCTTCGAGGCCATTACTGGTGCGTTGTACGTCGAGCGTGGCTACGAGGCTGCTAAAGTGTTTATAACCGAAAACATACTTTCAACTTTTGACAACATACTAAAAACTGGCTCCTGGATGGACCCAAAGTCTCGCTTGCAAGAAGTTACCCAGAGCCAGGTTGGCGCCACGCCTTCGTACCGTGTACTCAGCGAGGAAGGCCCCGATCACGAAAAGGAATTTACCGTAGGCGTGTATGTAGACGACAAGCTAGTCGCTAAAGGCACGGGCCCCAGCAAGCAAGCTGCTCAAGTCTCCGCCGCCACCAGCGCCCTTAAGAAATATGTTTTTGAACGTTAATTGCTAGTTATGATGGAAATTACCTATCGCGCACCTCAAGACATAAGCACCCACTATCCAGAGGGAGTCGGGTCTCTAGCTGTTGTGCCCACCAACAATGTGGCTGAACCTGGTACCGAAACTTCCCCTGGGCGCCCACTTGGCTGGAAGGGCAGAGTAGCTCTTGGGCTGCTAGTAGTACAACCCCTTGCAGGTATTGGTATTGGCGTTTACCAGGGTCTAGAAGAGGGAAGTAGAATGAACGACCAAAATATAACGAGCGCAGCACGGCTTACGCATTGCCTAGGTTATGTAGGAGCTCGCGCTTCGGAAACTGCTGTTCAAGAAGTCGACATAATCCTCATTCCTGAAGATGTTATTACGGCTTGTGGTCTTAGTGTCCAGCTTGCGAACGCTCGGGTTATGATGGATGCTGCCAATACAACCAACAGTCGCAACCCCGATTATTCTGGTAGAGTTGTTATTAAAGACGTGAAGCTCCAGGTAGCACTACCGTCTAAAGAAGCCCTAGTATCAGAAATTGCTTGGCAAAAAAGGCAGTCTCAAACAATTGAAGCAGGGGAGCCTGTGGGGGCTGGCTTGTTGGGGTTGGTTGGAGGCTTCGGTTCCGCCATCGCAACAATGTATGCTATGGTGGGAGCAATTGAATTCACCCAAAATTTAAAAAAGCGCAAAGCTCAGCGTCGTTTAGCGAAAGGCGGGGTTTGACAACAGGGGTGGATAGGTGTAGAATGGGGCGAGTATAAAATTTAAGGGAAGGACGTATACGAATGTTAGTTATTCGTTTGCAACGCACTGGTCGCAAAGGTCATGCACAATTCCGCATTGTCGTTCAAGACAGTCGCCGGACCCCTACAAGTGGCAAAATTGTCGCTCAGGTGGGAACATATAATCCACATAGCAAAGAGGTAAAGCTCGAAACCGAGCGTGCTCAGCACTACCTCGACCACGGCGCACAGCCAAGTGACCGAGTGGTTTCACTGCTTAAAAAAGAGGGCGTAAAACTGCCAAGCTGGGTGAAAGACCCTAGCAAAAAAGAAGGCAAGTTGCGCAACCCAGAAAAACTTCGCCGCAATCAACCCAAAGAAGAGCCAGTAGCAGAGGAACCTGCCGAGGTTGAACCCGCCGAAACCACAGAAGCAGAAGTTCCTGCTACAGAAGCCGCTAGCGAATAGCCTCAAAGTATACATCTGTGTCCAAAAACACCCCGCGACTACGGGGTGTTTTTGATTAAAGATGTAGGATTACACTTTTTGTCCGATCGGACAAAAAGTGTTTCATTACGCAGAGTGTTTTTGCTTGGAAGTGTAAGACATGTTTGTTACATGGAGCAGTGCGGGGGTTTCTACATCTGGTAGGCTTACGCTATAATAGAGGTACCAGATAAACCTAAGGAGGCAGAATATATGTCAGCAACTATTGACGAACAGTTTGTAGAATATGTGGTGAAGTCATTGGTCGGTCACCCCGACGATGTCAAAATTGACCGCCGTGTCGATGAAAAGGGCGTATTGCTCGAGCTAACCGTAAACCCAGAAGACCTTGGCCGTGTAATCGGTAAGCGTGGCGCCACGGCCCAAAGCCTGCGTACACTACTGCGTGCGCTTGGCACAAAGCAAGAGGCTCGCTATAACTTAAAAATTGTAGATGTTGACCGCCTAGACGAAAATGGTAACCCATTGCCACGGCCAGAGCGTGAAAACCGCGAAGAGCACCGTGCGCCTCAAGATGCCCCTCAGCGCCAGTCGAGCACTAGTGATGACGATACAGATGCCACCCAGGCTGCAGTAGATGAGCCGCAGCAAGAAGAAAAGGCAGAAGCGCCAAAAGAAAGCGATGCCCTGGCCCGTACTCGTGCCGAACTTGCCGACCTCGACGACCTCGACATTTAGACAGCACAGAGTACTCTTTCCTCCGTCATCCTGAGCTCGACTCAGGATCCCTTCCGCCTCCCGCGCTTCAACTCTAACCCAACAACGTTCCTTCTGCTTTCTGTGTCGCCCCCATGGGACTACCCAAGACCTTTTGCTGCCAAAAGGCCATGGAACCAAAACCAGGCCAGAACTCCACCATCTCGGTACTCTTGTTGTTCACTTTTACAACCGACGTGACAACTCGTTCAGCTTGGAGTACTACTAGTACTCCAAGCTTCTCTCAAACAAGTCACGCCGCCTCACGGAAGTTGTAAAACCCGACAACAGAGTAGTCGGGTGTTTCCGTATGGCCGCCACAAACTATGTCGCTAAAAGCGACGACTCAATCAGCGGCCTACGGCCGCACTCTTGACTCATGTCTCATGCCTCTAAACATCCGTCATCCTGAACTAGCGGCGCCCCGTTCTACGGGGATTCAGGATCTCGTCCGTTCTAAGCACGATAGTTGAAGCATAAGGCTATAATGTTTCCAAGATCCAAGATCCAAGATCCAAGATCCATGCCCCATCCATGAAACCGCTTGTGATTTTTCGCACAGTGTGGTAAGGTAGTACAAGTCTTACAAAAAGACACACCGATAAAACAAAAACATATAAAAAGCCCTTGCGAGCCATTCGGCGCCTAGCACCGAGTGGGGGAATTATGTGACAAAAGAACCTCTGCTTCGGTAGGGGTTCTTTTGGTTGTATACTAGTGTACAGATGAAAATACAAGTCATTACCCTATTCCCCGAAATGTTCACAGGCGTACTCGGCAGCAGTATGCTCTGGAAGGCGGCCGACCGCGATATTGTACAGTACGAATTTATTAACCTGCGCGAGTTTGGTCTAGGGCCACGCAAACAGGTTGATGACACGCCTTACGGGGGTGGCGACGGCATGTTGCTAATGGTTGGACCTCTTGTGAAAGCCATAGAGCATGCCAAGGAACGAGACGAAACCGCAAGAGTACTTTTACCAACTCCGCGTGGAAAAGTGTACAAGCAGTCTGACGCAAAACGTCTTGCGGCTGACTCGCGGGGGCTTATTATTGTTTGTCCCCGCTACGAAGGTTACGACGAGCGTATTACGCAGTGGATTGACGAACAGTTTTGTGTAGGCAATTACGTACTAACAGGCGGCGAACTCCCCGCCATGATTATTATAGACAGCGTGGTGCGCCTACTACCTGGCGTACTAGGCGGTGAAACCAGCGCCACCGTAGAATCGTTTCAAGATGACGATACCACCATAGAATACCCCCAATACACCCGCCCCGCCGACTACAACGGCCTCAAGGTGCCAGAGGTGTTGCAAAATGGCAACCATGCTGCCATCGCCCAGTGGCGCAAATTAGTATAATATTATTGCGGAGGAGTAAAGACTGATAACTGTGGGATTTTTTTGCCGTCTGGTCCTGCGTGTCTAAGCCTAGTGATTTCGTCACTGATTGCTTTAATGAGATCTATTGTTGCAAAGCGTGCACTGTCTGGGAATTCTGCACTCTCGTAAGTGTGCTTGGGAAGTATAAGCGTTGACTTGTGGCCTGGTGCTATTTTACCAGCACCCCGAGCGCGTCTTCCGTGCTCCCAATTCCATATTCCTATCTGTTTGGGTATGTGCTCAACAATGGGTACTGTTACAATCCTCAAGCCGCTTGTAGGTCTCAATACTCTATTATCTGACTTGGCGATACCGATACCAAGATTAGGGTTATTAATATCGGGGACTTCAGGTCTTGGTTGACTTGTTGCCAATATAGCGCCAAATAACGTCTGACCGGCTTCCTTTGCACGCTCATTCATGGGCACAACTATTGTACCAGGGATGATGCCAGACGGGTTCGCCACTAAAGGAAAATCAAGCCATTTACCAAATGGCTCTCTATATGCATTAGAGTTGCCTACACATTCATTAAGATGATAAACAACTGTTTTCCATGAGGGGGTGTCGTGCGGGGTACTTGGTACTCTTGTCATAACTTAAACAATTATACTCTATTTATTATATTAAGTCAAATATTTCTGTAGTAACCCCTCACTACCCCAACGCAGCTAGTGATGCGAAATAGCTCGTGGGGTTTGTGCGCCACGTAGTGGTGCACAAAGATAGTACTGTCGCGAGTGC
>JBATSO010000041.1:0-7772 GCA_049293335.1 Saccharimonadales bacterium (SeqCode) | reverse complement strand
CGGTTATGGATAGATACCCGATTTGGTATCTTGCTCCGATGAGCAGATCTACCCTTTTGTTTCGTACGTTTCTTCCTGCCATACCGTAAGTACTGGTACAGTTTTTCGGCAATGGCATAGGCACTGGTGTATATCCACTGGTAGATAGTCTCAGCACAGACAAATACTGCCAGGTCTTTCCATTCTGGATCTTTCCGTATTCTTCCAGCTGTCTGCGCTGGATCCCAGCCCCGTTCAATGCAAGCAACTACGGCGCTTCTTAACCGATGGTTCGCTGGATGGTCAAGTATGGGTATCTGCTTGGAGCGTTTGCGATTCGTCTCATACGCCACCTGAGCAATGAAGGGTCGGTAAATACCTGAACCATCTCGGCCCTTGGCTATTTCCCGACCGATAGTTGTTGCATGCTTACCGAGTTTCTCTCCGATCTCTTTGTTTGTATACTTCTCTTGGAGCAATGTTTCAATATTGCCCCTTTGCGCAGCCGTTAGATGACCCATGTTAATCCTTTCCTGGTTACATGCTTAGTTTAACGGTTGCGTTTGATGTTAGAAGTTCCGAAAACAAAAAAGCACTGCAAGGGGTGATATACTATCTATAGCAGCAAACAACTTTCAAAGGAGGCCGGTATGGCAGCAATTGTTATTACCAAGTTTGATCATGAACGACTGACAAAATTGCTTGGGCTTAAAAGGCCTCATGATGAATTCGACCGAGCCCTTTTGGCCGAGCTGGCTAAAGCAAAAATTGTCGAACCAGCTCAGGTACCGCCCGATGTCATAACTATGAACTCCAAAGTTCGTTTTAAAAACGAACAGGGCGAGGCGCTGACCTACTGGCTGGTTTTTCCTGAAGATGCCGATATTTCAAATCACAAAATGTCTATTTTATCACCGATTGGCTGCGCGTTGATTGGGTACAAAGTGGGCGACACCATTACACTTCATACCCCAAATGGCTCACGTAAGCTTATGGTCGAAGAAATTTTACACCAGCCTGAACGTGAGGGCGATTTTCAGTCGTAATCTTGCTAGGTAAAAGGCACAAGAAGGCAAAATAGATGGTGGGATATCGAGTAGCATTGGTTGGAGACAATGAGTCGCAGACTACTAAAAGTGAACGCGTACTGGCGGCTACACTAGCCGAGTCTTTCGAAGTTACTACTGTTTCCTGGCAAAATAAGCAGGTTCAGTGGGCCGACTACGATGCGGTTGTGCTACGGACTTGCTGGAATTATTACAACCACATTAATGATTTTTTAGATTGGCTCTCAGAGAGTGAGGCCACGGGCGTACGGCTTATGAATAGTGCACAGGTGGTTCGCTGGAATGCCTACAAAAACTATTTGTTTGACCTTAAGGCTAAGGATGTACCTGTAATTGATACGGTGCTTGTTCCTCGTGACGTACAGCACCAGCATGACCCTGCTCGTTTTCAAGCTGGTTCGGTTATTGTAAAACCATGTTACGGAGCCGATTCATACGAGGTGCAGCGTATTTCTAACCACGCAGTTAGTGAAGTAAACCAGGCGGTACAAGGTATGCAAACAACCAGCGACGTTTTGATACAACCATACCTTTTAGAAGCCCGCGAGGAGCTTTCGTTTATTTTTATTGGTGGCCAGTATTCTCATGCGGTTAAAAAACAGTCCCGACATGACGACTTCGTGCGCAGCGGTCTCGAAACACTTTATCAGCCGCCATCTTCGGTAGTGTCTGAAGCGGCCCATATGGTACAGCTTGTTGACGAACCACTTTTGTACGCCCGCGTCGACGCAGTGGTAGTTGGTGGTGTACTGACGCTGATGGAACTAGAGCTGATTGAACCGTTCTTGTATTTCGATATTTATCCCGTTGCGGCCGTACGGTTCCGAGAGGCGCTGGGTAAAAAGCTCGCCAACAATGCCCGCCTGCAAAGTCGGCGCGATGCTTCAATTCGAATATAGTAAAAGCTAGTGTCTAAAAATGTTTGCTCTAGGGTTTCTTGTGGCCGCCGTCCGAGATTTCGCCGACTAGTTCTTCTAGAACGTCTTCGAGCATGACAATACCCACAATTTTGTTGCCCTGCCCTGTAACTTGGGCAATGTGCCGACCCGATTGCTGCATAATTGTCAGGGCGCTTCGCAATGTGTCGGTTATTTGAATATTGGCAAGAGGCCGTAAGTCGCTGGCAGGAATGGGAATGTGTAGTTCATCTTCATCAACGTATAACATGTCTTTTAAATGTATGTAGCCGCGAATTTCTTGGTTTGTGCCCAGTATAATAAACCGTGAAAAACCAGTTTGCGCTGCCAAGTTTTCGATGTCGTTTGGCGTAGCGCTGGTTGGCGCAGAGGTAACGGTTTCGAGTGGGAGTAGCACGGCTTTTACAGTTCGTTCATCGAACCGTAATGCGCCCGAAAGTAGACTAATTTCATCTGATTTTAACAAGCCCTCTTTGCTGGATTCCTCAATAAAGCCCGCCACTTCATCGTGAGTAAAGGTACTAGCGACTTCATTTTTGGATTTAACATGGAAAATGCTTAGACACCAGTTAGCAAACTGATTAAGTCCTAACACAATCGGTCGCGTGACCCGTATAAATACCATGAGAGGCGGAGTAAGAAAAAGCGCAGTTTTTTCGGGGTGAGCCAAGGCAATGTTTTTGGGTAACATTTCACCGATTACAACGTGCAAGTACACGGTGAGAGAAAGTGCAATGGAAAATGATATTGCATGAATCAAGGCAGCAGGCGCATTGAAGGTTTCGAGCGGATGTTGCAGCAAATGAGCGATCATAGGTTCGCTAACAGCGCCAAGAATAAGCGAACACAGCGTTACACCAAGCTGAGCGCCCGCTAGCATAAGGGTAACGTTTTCCATGGCATTGAGTGTTATGCGAGCGGCTTTCGAACCGTTCATGGCCCGTAGTTCAATACTGCTGCGGCGGGCCGAAATAAGCCCAAACTCGGCACCAACAAACAGAGCATTTCCTATCAGCATACTTATGGCAATAAAGATTGAAACTTCAAGACTCATGAGGCTTCCTCGTATGTTTCTGGTGGCGGCAGGTCAATTTTTTTCATGCGTAGTCGGTCTATACGGCGACCATCCATGCGGCTGACGGTAAGTTCAAGGTTAATAGTGTCACCGTTTTGATCAACTGCCAGTACCTCAATTCGGTCTTTGACTTCTGGTAATTTGCCAAGGGTGTGAGCAACTAAACCACCAATGGTTTCAACATCTTCATCTTCGGGTATAACGATGGCGATTTCTTCGGCAATTTCATCGGGTCTAAGCAGCCCCGACAGTGTCCAACTACCATCATGTAAAGCTTTTAGCGCGGTGCTGGTGCGGTCATGTTCGTCCTCGACCTCGCCGACTAGTTCTTCTAAGAGGTCCTCTATAGTCACTAGACCATCGGTACCGCCAAACTCATCGATCAGTACTGCCATTTGCAAGCCGCCTTTTCGTAAAATTTCTAAAAGCGCATCGAGCTGAATACTGGAAGGCGCCATAACAGGGTCTTTCATAACATCGGCAATTTTAACTTCAGCGCGCAGTTTCGCAGGTATTTCAAAGGCATGTTTAATGTGCACAATACCCACAATATCATCTATGCTTTTACCTGTTACAGGAAACCTCGACAGTCCAGTAGACTTGGCGAGTGCCAGAATTTTGCTTACCGATTCGTTGGCCCGAAGGCTACGCATGCGGGTGCGCGGAATCATAACATCAAGTGCGGTAAGGTCGTCGAAAATAAGCGAACGTTCGAGCATAAGCGCGGTTTCTTTTGCTAAAGTTCCCTTTTCGGCCGAGTGACGTACCAGCGAAAATATTTCGTCAGCCGAACGAGCCGATGCGAGTTCTTCTTGGGGTGTTATGCCTATACGGCGCAACATAGCATTGGCGCTGCCATTTAAAAAACGAATTGGAAAATGCATAAACCAACTAAAACCCCGCTGTGGCCCTTGAACAAACTTTGCCGTTTGAAGCGGACGTGCCAGCGCCAAATTTTTAGGTATAAGTTCACCAAAAACCATGGTGAGCGCGGTTGCAATGGCAAGACCTAGTACAACTGCAACACCTGGCGTGAAACGATCTGGCACCCCAAGGTGCTGTAGAGGTGAGCTGATAATAGAGGCAATGACCGGCTGTGCAAGGTACCCGATACCCAAGTTCGTTATGGTTATACCCACTTGAGCACCTGAAAGTTGTGTCGAGAGTGTACGAATGGCCTCTACGACACCTTGAGCCCGCGCATCGCCCTTTTTGGCTTGGCGGCGGATGGAACTGCGATTAACGGTAATCAGGGCAAATTCGGCCGCTACAAAAATACCACAAGCTACAACGAGCAGAATCGACAAAAATATAAGTAAAATTTGCGTCATAAAACTTCCTATGTAGTATACCCGAAAACCTACAAAATTCGAATACGGGTAGTGCTTTCTGCGTAGCGTAGGCCTTTAGCTGTTGTCGAAGTCTCATTCTGGTTCTGTTTTACGCTTATAACAATCGTTTTTTCAATTGCCAGTTTTAGGAACGGGCATTCTGGCATGCTGCAAAGCAAACTCGGCCACAGTTTCTGTAATGTTGAGGTGTCCCACCGCTACCGCCAAATGTCCAAGCCCTTCACAAACTGTGGTTTGAAGTACGGCCTGATTACCAATTTCATCTCGTTTTTTGCGTACGGTTTGAAGTGTTTTTTGGGCGGCGGTTAGCGGAACAATTTCGTCTTCAGCGGCCATTACAAAATGGGTTGGTACGGTAAGGTGGGCAATGTCGCTAGCATACTGACCAAGCCCTTCGGCAGCCGCCCGTCTTTGCTCTAAAAATATATACGTTTTTGCGCGATGTCCGAATAGCCAGCCAAAGTTAGTCAGGTCATCAACAATTCTCATGCCCAAAACAGGTGTAGGCATTTTGGGGAGCCACCGATCTGGCTGTGGTTGGTCAGACGACCCCACCAGCGTTACGCTTCGTAAGCCTTGTTGCTTGCTCATTTTTCTGGCGGCACTAGCCACCACCAGTGCGCCGAGCGACAGTCCTACTAAATGAATACCACTAGTATTTTTTACTCGGTACTGCTCTACCTGGGATAGAAGGTGCGCGGCATAGGTTGCGATTGACTTGGTTTCGCTAGCTGGAATATCGTAGGGGTCAGACCGCACGACAGGCATGCCAACCTGCTTGTCAAAGTCTTCATACAGTGTTTCAACTGTAGAACCCAATCCATTCACAACGATCATAGTGTCAAATGCGGGCCGAGTTGTAGAATTCGGGCCGCGTGCGACCAGCCTGCCATCTTTCATACTAATTTTTAGGATACTCCCGTGAATGCTGTACTTCAAGTGCTGGCAGCTACCACATTCCACGTTTTTACGAGTTTCGCGCCTGCCAGTCTACCGCACAGCCGAGTTATTCGCAGCGTTACTGGTAGCGAATAGCTCGTGGTTTGCAAAAACTATTGCTACAATGGTGTTATGAGTACGCAACCCGTTCTTGATGGCACTGTGCACGTCGTACCGAACGACCTACGCGCTATGCTAACCGCAAGCGCTGACATAGGCAAAACCTGGAACGGTCTAACTGCGCTTGGTCGCAATGAGTTTATCTGCTGGGTAATGAGCGCCAAAAAACCCGAAACTCGCGCTCGTCGCATCGAAATCGCCTGCGATAAAATCACTCGCGGCGAACGCCGCCCCTGCTGCTGGCCAGGCTGCCCCCACCGTGAGAAAAACGGCGTTTAAGTTTTTGCTATTTATAGCTAGTCTTTGGGTGCAAGGCGTGGCGCCAGTAATGACACAATTACAGAAAGAAACACTGCCAGACAGATAGTGAGGGTAATGATAGTGCTGGGGTACATGCCCTTGAAGCCGCTGGGTGAAAGGTGTTTAAGTAATATGCCTGCGTAGGCCCAAACAAACACCGAAAGGTAGGCTGCATCGCGGTTCCGTAGGGCAGTAACGATACCTATGACCGCCCCAACTAGCAGTACAGCTACCATCCAAACCCCATCGCGCACGCCAAAACCGTTCCATTGTATACTGACCAGCCAGGTGGTTATATTTGCAATGGTCGCCACAGTTATCCAACCAAAATAAATACTAAACGGCAGCTTTGCCAGAACATATTCGGCGTTTTCTAGTTTAACGGGTCGCAAACTACCAACAATTTTTATAAGGGTTACCAGCAGTCCAATCATCAGTAGCACACTGAGCCAAAGCACCTTGTGTTGCCAGGTTAGCAGCCATAGGCCATTTAGCGCCATGTTAAGTGTTAAAAGTTGCACAACATATAGCAACTGCTGGTTGGTAAGCGGCGTTTTCTTGGACCGTTGAAACCCAAAACTGTATGCAATAAACCCGAGTAGTAAAGTGTAAATTACGCCCCATACGCCAAAGGTAATGCCTGCAGGAGCAAATAAGTTAGGGAACCTATCGGAAATAGCCGCAGTGTCAACGCCGCCAAGAAGCTTCGTACTACCGGCCAGGCCATTTAACACCATGGCGGCCGTAAAAGCTGCTAACAGGCCCCAGCGCCACTTTTTGTTTAGTACAACTTGTTTTTTGCGGAACATATAGAGTCCTCCTATGTTGACCATTATGACACAATTTTGTTAAAACACCCGCAATTGCACGTAAAAAGCTGCTTAAAATTTGAACTGGTTAGAGATAATGTTAGAGATAGTTCGCGCCAAAAGACGAGGTTTACGAGCTTTTCTTATCGGCGAATTTCGCCGCCATGGTTGGGTTGCCGCGGGTTAGTTTTTTGACTGTTAGTTCCCCTGCTTTGTTGTTAGCAATTCGCAGATTATCTTCCGAACGGATGAGGTTTTCTTTGGTTTTTTGAAGCTGCACTATAGATTTATCAATGCTCTCTATGGCGGTTTTAAACTTTTCCGAAGCCAAGCGGTAATTGCGACCAAACGAGTCACGGAAGTCATTCAACTCATTTTCGAAATTGGTGATGTCGACATTTTGGGCTTTGACGAGCGCCAGTTCTGACTTGTACTGCAACGAGTTCAGTGCCGCATTGCGCAGCAGCGTGATGATCGGTATGAAAAACTGCGGCCGCACCACGTACATTTTTGGGTGCTTGTGCGACACGTCGACAATACCCGTGTTATAAAGTTCGCTATCGGCTTCAAGTAGACTGACGAGCACGGCGTATTCGCACTTTTTCTCGCTACGGTCCTTGTCGAGTTCTTTTAGAAAATCTTCATTGCGTTTTTTGGTAGCAGTTTCGTCGCCTTCGTTTTTCATCTCAAACATAATACTGATGATCTCATGACCGTGCTCGTCAGTTTCACGGTAAATGTAATCGCCTTTACTGCCACTGCGCGAGTCGTTATCTTTTTCGAAGTAAGCGTGCTGAAACCCTGTCGCGCGGAGCTTGTTAAACTCCGTCTCGCAGTGCTGTTCCAGCGTCTCACCGACCATCTTGGTACTCAGACGAGCCTTCATGTCTTTGTAGTAGGCGATCATCTCATCCTTTGTCTTTAGTTCGCTCATGTACTTTTCTTGCAGTGACGTCGCAAGTAACTTGCTCTCGGCGTCTTTGACCTGGAGTGAATTAGCGAGCTGGTCGCGTTCTTTCTCGACCTGCGCGACCGCTTCGGCAACCGCTAGACGTTTGTCGGCTTCGGCTTGTTGCAGATCGGCTGATTTTTGAGCGAGAGTCGCGCTATGTTCGGCGGCTAGTTTCGCCAGTCTCAACTCATTTTCGGTCTGTAGCTTCGCTACCTCAGCAGCCTTGGCAGCACGCAGTTCAGCCAGTTCGGTTTCACGTGCC
>JBATSO010000040.1:0-104348 GCA_049293335.1 Saccharimonadales bacterium (SeqCode) | reverse complement strand
CTTCCTCTGTGGTTCCTCAGCAATTCTTCAGAAACTAAATGCTATTATTCCCGTATGAAACCTCAAGAAAAAACGTACATTGTGGTCGGTACGACGGCCGTTATACTGGCAGCAGGTCTTGGCGGCGGCTGGTTATTTTTGAAACCAAATAGGGCTCAATCATCCATTTCGGCGCAGCCAACAAATACCGCAGTAGCCACACCCGTCGCTTCAGCTCAAGCCAACCTTCAATCGACCGCCCCTGCTTCAACCGCTACAACATCTGCGACATCATCTGGCTATAAGGACGGTCAATACACCGCCAGCACAAGCTACGATGTACCACATGGCTCAAATAGTTTAAGTGTCAACTTAACACTCGCAGATGGCAAAGTTACCGCCGTAAAAGTAAACAATACCTACGGCGACCGTGAGTCTGCTTTGTACATTGATAGCTTCCAAGGTGAGTTACGATCAACAGTTGTCGGTAAAGCCATTGCCAGCCTATCGCCTTCACGCATTGGGGGCGCTACTCTTACAACAGATGCCTTTGCGCAAGCCCTCGACAGCATTGCCCGTCAAGCGAAAGCCTAAGGCTGCGATGACTACAAAACCTATCCCCAGCCTTGAGTTTGAAGGCTTGGGCACTAAATGGATTATTGAGTTGCTGGGCAATGAACTATCTTTTGATAATGGCCTGAAAGAAACTATTCTGAAAATCGTCAAAGAGTTTAACGACGCATATACCCGTTTTAACGATGCTTCCTTAATCGGCCAGTTGAATACCCACAAGAAGCTCACCAGCCCACCGCCGGAGCTTCTGAGCATGTTTGCCTTCGCCCACAAGCTACATGACATCAGCGAAGGTGCTTTTAATATTTCGGTCGGTGCTAGTCTTAATAAACTTGGCTATGGTAGCACCGCCAAAGCAGGTAGTGTGCACCAAAATTTCTGGAACGAAACAAACTATAACAGCAGTCAAATCACCATCCCAGCTGAAACGAGCGTTGACCTAGGCGGCTTTGGTAAGGGCTGGCTGATCGATACGCTCGGTGTTTTACTGGAACAACATGGGTATACGCATTACCTTATAAACGGCGGCGGCGATATTTTGGTGACGGCCCAGCAGCCGCTTGAGCTGGGGCTTGAACATCCCTATGACAGCTCTACAGTTATTGGTACGACTAGACTCACAAAAGGTGCCCTGGCAGTCAGCTCCACCATAAAACGCCAGTGGCGAGTTGGCGGTAAAACGCACCACCATATTATCGACCCCATCACTGACACTTCGAGCACCTCACCTGTTGTGAGCAGCTATGTACGAGGTGCGACTGCGCTGATTGCCGATGCCGTCTCGACGATTGTGCTGCTTCGACCAGAACTGCAAGCAAAAATGGAGCAGCACTTTGGCGTACAGATTATAATGCTTCGCCATGACCAGCTTGAAGGCTAAGCAACCTACCTACCAACTAAAAGCTTCCTGGTGTATATCACTCGGTGCAACGCCAATCGCCAGTAGTTCTTGGCTAACTGTGTCAAGCATCGCTTCAGTACCGCATAAGTAGTATTCATACTGGGCAGGATTTGATAGATATTTACTAAAGATCTCTCGCCGCAACCGCCCCACTTCAAGCCCTGGTGTCAACTTTGCATTCTGGTCGCGGCTATAGACCTGCACCAGGCGACTCCCCAGCTTGTCCCGAAGTTGCTGCGTAAAAGGCGCACTCAATCGGCTTCGATTGGCGTAGAATAGCCACTGTTCAGTGTCGTCACGCGGGCGCAAAACATCATCGATAAACGGTGTCACACCAATGCCGCCGCCAATGTAGACGCGTGGCTTTTGACTGGCAGCAACCTCCGTCATAAAAGCACCGTGCGGGCCGCTCAGGTAAACTTGACCGCCTACCTGAAGACGCGCGGCCATGTCTAGCGTATAGGCGCCGTAGGTGCGGTACGCTAAGGTTATAGCCCCTGTTTCGGGGTCGTACTGCGTGACTGAAAATGGGTGATCTTCGCTAATAAAGCCCATTTTGAGGTACACATACTGGCCTCTTTGTGGCGTCATACGATGAGCCGCGGGTATCAACATCACCATATGAACATCATCGGCAATCTGTTGTTGTTTAGTAACCATATAGGCTGAGCGATCGATGTTAAAAAATGATCGTACCCTCAGCATGGTAAATAGGGTAAAGCCAACTAACAGCGTGTAAAAATAGGCCTGCACCGCCCGCTGCGACATATACTGTGAACCAACGTTTGGAACGTGTAGAAAACCGAATGGCAACGCAACGTAAATGAGGTAGTGAATGTATTTCCAGGGGCGAAACTTGATTTTCTCGCGTACAATTGCCGAAGTAAACCAGACAACCACTAAAATAAGCAGTGCAATTCGTCCGAGCGTGACGTGGCGTTCAAACTGGGTAGAGACATGCGGTAAAACTGAATACAACAAAGATTCACCGTAGGCATAGGTAATCAAAATGGGGTGCAAAAAGATTAGTAGCGTGCCGTATTTGCCGAGCCATTTATGAATCTGTAGCACAGGTGCGAGGTCTTGGAACCACAAACCAAAAACAGACTTCACCCCCAGAATGTATTCCCAGAGCATTAAGATCAAACCGAAATACCCGGTTACTGCCGAAAGCCACAGTGCGGCTTGTGTGGCCGTTGGATCCTCGTGGTGAACTACTATGAGGGGTAGCGGCGCCAGACTTAAGGCTATAAGACCAAGCAAGACCAGCCTTTTATGTTTTTCGTGCATGTCGCGTAGTGTACTGAACATCACCTGAGTAAAGCCTGAGATATTCTCACTTCTCGCACGTTCACGTATACTACAAAGTATGAAGTTTAGTACGGGGTCAGTTGAAGCCGCAGCGAGAGCAATTACCAATGACCTTAGATATGCGCTGCGTGGAGGCAGTGTGTTGTGGTTTGTTAGTGGCGGGTCGTGCGTGCCCGCACAAGTGAACATTATGCAACAACTCGTTACTAGCCATGCGGAGTTAGCAAACTTAACGATTTTACCTGTAGACGAGCGGTTTGGTGCATACGGCCACTCAAACTCCAACAGTGAACAAATGCGACAAGCTGGTTTTAAGCCTGGAGCAGCAACATGGGTTGATGTGCTTGAAAAAAACCTCCCCTTTGACGAGACGGTTGACCACTATTCAAAAGTGGTACACGACGCATTGTGTGCACGAACCGTTATAGCCACGCTCGGCATGGGGCCAGATGGCCACACCGCGGGTCTTCTGCCCGACTCAGCAGCTATTGAAGATACTGTTTCAACGGTGATTGGCTACAACTGGAGTGACTACACCCGAATGACGACAGGCATAGCGCCGCTGCTTAAAATAAACACGGTGTACGTGCTCGCCTACGGTGAAAGCAAACAAACTGCGCTTACCAGACTGCGAACCAACACCGAACCACTCGAAATACTCCCCGCAAAACTCCTCTATGACATTCCAAGCGTTACCGTTTATAATGACTACATAACTACGGAGGAGTAACACCAATGAAAATTGCTATTCACGGCCTGGGTCGTATGGGAATGCAAATTGCACGCAAGCTGGCCGAAAGTGGGCAACACGAAGTTTTGGCGCACAATCGCAGTCACGAACCAATTGAAGAAGCTGCCAGCTACGGCGCAATTGCCGCTTACACTCCCGAAGACGTAGTGGCAGCCTTTGAAGGCCAGCAAGCCGTTGTATGGGTTATGCTACCCTCTGAAATTACTGATCAAATTGTCTTAGAATGGGCTGCGCGGCTGCCGCAAGGTTCGCTCATTATCAACGGCGGTAACTCTGACTTCCGCGCTACCAAATCGCTTAACGAAAAGGTGGTAGCGGCTGGCATGCAGTTTGTCGACATTGGTGTCAGTGGCGGCGTATGGGGGTACCAAAACGGCTTTCCACTTATGTGCGGCACTGATAACACCGAAGCAATCGAGGCCTTAAAACCCGTACTCGACACCTTAGCACAGCCTGGTGGCATGTGGTATCACTTTGGGGCTAGCGGTAGTGGCCATTATGTAAAGATGGTGCATAACGCCATTGAATATGGCATGATGCAGTCGCTCGGCGAAGGTTTCCGTATGCTCCACGATGGTCCGTACCAGGGTATGAATTTGGCTGCCGCGGCAGATTTATGGCAACACCACAGCGTTATCACGAGCTGGCTGACCGAACTCACCCGCGACGCACTGCAAGAAAACCCCGAGCTTGAAGGTGTGAGCGGCTACGTGGCCGAAAGCGGCGAAGCGCGCTGGACGCTTGAAGCCGCTAAAGAAATGGGCATAGAGCTGCCCGCCATTCAAGCAGCATTTGATGTTCGCGTGCGCTCGCAACAGGGCGAAACCAACTTTGCAACCAAAGTGGTAGCCGCCCAGCGCAATAAATTTGGTGGGCACAATTTAAACGGCGAAGGTGCAGCCTAAGTGGACTACCGCGACAAACCCCTACTGTTAGTCATTTTTGGGGTTACGGGAGACCTGGCACAACGAAAGCTTTTGCCAGCGCTGTACAATCTAAAACGTAAGCATCAGTTGCCCGAGAACTTGCATATTGTTGGTCTTAGTCGACAAGCTGTTGAGGTTAATGAAATTTATGACAAGCTGCGCGAAACGCTGGCTGGCAAAGAGTTCGATGAAGAGATTGTAAAATACCTTATTTCGGTTACCGAAATGGCTCAGCTCGATATGGACAACCCAGAAGCATATGTGGCCCTGCGCACGCATTTGCATGATGTTACCAGAGAACTTGGCTCTGGCATTAGCCGCTTATATTACCTTTCGATTCCTTCGCAGGCGTTTAAAACGGTGGTGTCCAACCTTGGCGCTGCTGGACACAATGAACCATTCAGTGAAGATATGGACCGACCGCGTATTTTGGTAGAAAAGCCCTTTGGCTACAACACTGCTTCTGCCAAAGATTTAATTGAGACCATCGATACGAACTTCGGCGAACAACAAACGTTTCGTATTGACCACTACCTAGCCAAAGAAACGGCTCAAAATATTTTGACTTTTCGCTTTCAGAACCCTTTGTTCCAATCTATTTGGAACACGCGGCACATCGACAGCATTCGCATTTCGGCATATGAAACAATCGGCATAGAGGGGCGCGCTAACTTTTACGAAAAAACAGGTGCCCTGCGTGACTTTCTACAGAGCCATTTGCTGCAACTACTGGCGCTTATCACCATGGAAAATCCGGGCAAACTTGACAGCACAAACATTCATCGTTCAAAACTACGACTGCTTGACAGCATAGCTACTATTGAACCAGAAGACGTTGCTTCGCAAGCTACCAGAGGTCAATATGTTGGGTACCGACGTGAGGTTGAAAACGATCAGTCCTGTACCGAAACATTTGCCAGGCTCAAGCTGCACATCGACAATGAACAGTGGCGCGGCGTAAACGTTACCATCGAAACAGGTAAGGCCCTGGCTGAAAAAGTTTCTGAAGTAGCCGTGCATTTTCGCCCCACACCTGAGTCGAATGGCACAAACGCCCTTATTTTTCGGCTACAGCCGCGTGAAGGCATTACCCTGCTACTTCAGGCTAAACAACCTGGGCTTCAAGATGAAACCGAGCAGGTAGACATGGACTTTGACTACAGCAAGTCGTTTGGCGGTACTTCTGAGGCCTACGAACGGGTGATTATCGATGCCGTGCGCGGCGAACAGGCTTTGTTTGCTTCAAGTGCTGAGGTACTGTCTTCGTGGCGAATTGTCGAAAATGTTTTAGAAGCCTGGGAAAATTCCGATAACGGATTACGCATGTACGAAATCGGTACCTCCGCTCACGAAATTTAAGTGTAAGAAATAGTACTAAAACGCTTGTGCTTCAGAATAGTGCGGAGTACAATGTACTCGTAAACACAACAGTTTTAGAACAAACAGGACAGATTCATGAGGGTACTTATGCTTGGTTGGGAATTGCCCCCTCACCACACCGGTGGTATGGGTGTTGTTTGCTACCAAATGTGTCAACAATTAGCCAAAAGTGGCGCCGAGATCGAGTTTGTGCTGCCCTACACCGCAGACTTTTCTGATATCGACTTTATGGCAATTAACCCTGCCGTACCTGAAGGTGTCGATGAGGTGCTTGGTTCTTATATGGGCGGCGGCACCTATGACAGCCAATACTTTGAGTACACCATGAAAGACGGTACAAAACGCGGCGCTGCCATGCCCGAGCACCAATCGAACTACTCTACCTATGTTTCAAAACTAGTTCAGTACAAAGATTACGATGTTATTCACGCTCACGACTGGTTAACATTCCGAGCTGCTCTGGCTGCCAAGCAAAAGACTGGCTGCCCACTGTTCGTACATATTCACTCGACCGAGTTTGACCGCGCAGGTGGCAAACCGGGCAACCCGCTGGTGCACGAAATAGAATATATTGGCCTACAACTGGCCGACAAGATTTTTGCCGTTAGCCAGGCTACTAAAAACATTTTAATAGAACGCTACAATGTTTCGCCTGAAAAAATTGAGGTAGTGCATAATTCTATGGAGTTCAAGTACCACGAACTGCACGAAGATAGTTCCGATAATTCGTTTAAGTACCTCCAAAAAATGCAAGAGGCGGGCTACGGCGTACTGGTTAGCGCTGGCCGCTTAACTATTCAGAAAGGTTTAGTACAACTGCTTGATGCTTTTCGAAAAGTCGTAACTGCTCGCCCTAAAAGCCTGCTGCTGATTGTTGGACCTGGCGACCAGTACGAGGAGCTGATTGAGCGAGCTGCCACACTAGGCTTAAGTGGCAATGTGATATTTACGGGCCATTTGAACGGTACAGGCAAGCAGTGGCGGGACGCTTTTCGGGTGGGAAACCTATTTATCATGCCAAGCGTATCAGAGCCTTTTGGTATAACACCCTTCGAAGCTCTTGCCCACGGTACGCCCGCTCTGGTAAGTAAGCAAACTGGCTCAAGTGAACTGCTGCAACATATTTTAAAGGTAGATTACTGGGACACCGACGAAATGGCCAACCAAATTGTTGCCGTATTTGACAACCCTGAGCTAGAGCATACTTTAGCCGAAAACGGTCACCGAGAATTACAGCATCAAAACTGGCAAAAATCTGCTAAGACAATGATTCACCATTATCACCGCCATAACCAGAGACGACGGGAGCTGGCTCATGTCTAATAAGCGCGCCATTGTGCTCTACCTGCACGTGCACCAGCCCTACCGCATACGGCACTACACCATTTTTGACGCAGGGCGCAGGCACGACTACTTTAACGCCCCGCCAGGTGGGCGCGAAAACAATGCCGATATTGTTCGTAAAGTAGCCCAAAAATCTTACTTGCCGACCAATGAAAGCCTGATGCGCATGATCGAACAAAACCCCGATTTTCGTTTGTCGCTTTCTATAACCGGCACAGTCCTTGAGCAGCTCGAAGCTTACGCCCCAGAGGTACTGCAAAGTTTTCAGGCCCTAGTGGCAACAGGCCGGGTCGAGATTGTGGCCGAAACATACCACCACTCACTCGCCTTCTTTTATGACCGCGCCGAGTTTGAAGCCCAGGTTACCATGCACCGCGAAAAGGTGCAGCAGCTCTTTGGGCAAACGCCTACCGCGTTTCGTAACACAGAGCTGAGTTATAACAATGACCTCGCCTATTGGGCCGACCAGGCAGGCTACAAAGCTATCTTATCCGAGGGCTGGGACCCCGTGCTTGGCTGGCGCAGTTCTAACTTTGTGTATCGCCCTGCTCACACCAGCAACGTCAAGTTACTAACCAAAAACTACAAACTCAGCGACGATATTGCTTTTCGTTTTAGCAACAAAGACTGGTCAGAATACCCTATGACAGTCGATAAATTTATGTCCTGGACAAGTGATAGCTGGGACCAGCCAGTCGTAAACCTTTTTATGGACTACGAAACATTTGGCGAACACCAATGGGCAGACAGCGGTATATTTGGCTTCCTGGAACACTTGCCAAAAGCCTGGCTAGCCGAGCCAAACCACACCTTTATGACTGTCACCGAGGCGGCCGAGGCCTATGAAGCCGCCGACACCGTTGACTGCCCACAAACTATCACGTGGGCCGACGCCGAACGCGACCTAACAGCCTGGCTGGGTAATTCTATGCAGCAAAGTGCCATTGCTAGTTTGTACGGGCTGCACGACCAAATTATGGCCTCTAGCGACCTAACTCTCATAGAAGATTGGCGCAAGCTCCAAACCAGCGACCATTTTTACTACATGTGTACCAAGTTCTTTACCGATGGCGATGTGCATGCTTACTTTAGCCCTTACGAAACTCCGTACGAAGCCTACATTTGCTTTATGAACGCCTACCATGACCTAAAATACCGCCTTGCCGAGAAAGGCTTTGCTGTCTGATGGTATTTGGGTGGTTGAGTTTGTTTGGGCCTTTGAGTTCGTTTACTAATATGTACTTGTTGTTTGGTGGTTTTTACCCTTTTGGAGTAAACCGTGGGTAGGCCAGTCATTCTTGGCAACGGCAGCCTGACGGTTGGTCTGAATGAATTCGGCTTGGTTCACGACTTTTACTACCCCTATGTAGGGCTCGATAATCTCACAACTTCGCGCAGTTTACAGCACCGTATTGGCATAGCGGTTGACGAATCGTTTTCCTGGATCGACAGTAAGGATTGGGTTGCTCACGTTACCGTCGAAGACGACGCGCTTATTAGTAATGTTGAGGTGTCGAACGCGCAACTTGGCATACGTGTGTTTTTTAAAGATTTTGTCGACCCGCAGTATAACGCCCTTTGTCGCCAGATTCGGGTGCATAATGCTCAAGATAAAAACCGAACTATTAAGCTGTTCTTGCACCAAGTGTTTGAAATTTCTCGGGCAGGTCGTGGCGACACTGCCCTGTTTGTACCCGATGGCCCCTATATTCTTGACTACAAGGGTAGATGCAGCCTCATAATTCACGCTCGCAACAGTGACGGCGTGGCATTTGAGGAATATTCGGTGGGCAGTTGCGGCGTAGAGGGCAAAGAAGGCACCTGGCGCGACGCCGAGGACCGTATATTAGCTGGTAATCCCGTAGAACATGGCGGCGTTGATTCCATTATTGCCCTTAACGATAACTTGAGCCCCCAAAGTGACACCCTGTTCGAATACTGGGTCGTCGCGGCCGATTCGCAGTTTGCCGCCGAAAAGATTCATACAGAACTGTTAACCCACGGGCTTGAAAGCCGTTTGCAGCACACTCGCCAATGGTGGCAACAATGGCTCAAAACAGGGGTAGAACCAATAAAAAACATGCCTGAACCCGAACAAACTGCTGCCAAAAAATCGCTGATGGTCATAAAGGCGCACACCGATCGGCGCGGTGGAATAATTGCTAGTTGTGACTCTAGTATTTATAACTATGGCCGAGACTACTACAGCTACGTTTGGCCGCGCGACGGCGCCTATGCCATGTGGCCGCTTATTCGCCTTGGCTACACTGAAGAGCCTAAGAAATTTTTTGAATTTTGCCGCGATATTATGAACCCCGCAGGCTACATGATGCATAAATATCAGCCCGACAAGGCAATTGGCAGTACCTGGCACCCATTGGTACACGGCAAAAACACCGAACTCGCCATTCAAGAGGACGAAACGGCAATTATTGTTTTTATGTTGAATGAGTATTTGCAAGAAACGGGCGACGCCGAGTTTGTTTCTAACCTTTACACTACCATGATTCAGCCCATGGCAAACTTTATGACAGATTTTCGAGACAAAGAAACCAGCCTACCACATGCTAGTTACGACTTATGGGAAGAAAAGTTCCTGACCAACACTTACACGACCGCCCTTGTGTACCGCGCACTGCTCTGTGCGGGCGAGTTTGCCGAAAAGTTTGAGTACCCCGATGACGCTTTGCGTTGGCGCACAGCCGCAGATGAGATCGCTAAAAACTGCGCTGTTTTCGTTGACCCAGCACGTGGTTATTTGCGCAAAGGCTATTTGCTGCAAGACGATGGTTCGCTCGCCTTCGACAACACCCTCGATGTTTCGAGTGCCTACGGTGCAATGATGTTTGCCACCAAAGCCATGACGCCACCAGTAGTCAAGCAGACTTTTGCAGGTGTTGAAAACGTTCTTTTACACAGTGCGCCCATTGGCGGCTCGCCCCGTTATGAGCACGACCAATATTTTGTAAGTGAAACCCCCTACATGGGGAACCCCTGGTTTGTCACAACCCTGTGGACTGCGCAATACTATTTGCAGACTAACCGAGACAGCGAAGCACGAGCACTCATTGACTGGACTTTCAAGCACGCTATAGAAAGCGGTTCGCTGGGCGAGCAGGTCGACCCCACTACAGGCGAACCACTTTCTGTTCTCCCCTTGGTATGGAGCCACGCCGAACTGCTGAATACCTTACTTGATATGTATGCCTAAACTAGTAAATGCCGTACTTGCCTAATATTACATGTGCTGGTCATCTCTCGCTCATGCATGCAGCTAACTCATAAAAATTTCGAGCTATCTGTCCAAGGGCAGAAAAAGGGTTTTGATGAGTTGTTGCAGATTCTTGTCCTGTACCAAGAGGGAACGAATCTGACTTTACTATAAGATTAAGTGCGAGAGAGTCAAACTCTGGCACAATTTCTCTTGCAGCCCGCCTAAACTGGCCTGCATTTTGTGGCCAGTTTCCTGCGTTTGCGACAACCCTTATGATTGATGCATTAATATCGACAATGTCGCGTGCTGTCTTGGCAGCCTCTTTCATAACCTCATAGCCGTGACTAGAGCCAGCAGCATGAACATGCACCTCTAAGCCTTGATTGTCTAGAGTTGGCTTCACAATTTGCTCTAGGTAATCTGACTCTTTCATGCCTTCGACCACATCCGATCCTTCTGTGGTCCTCATAGTTCGTGAGCCACCAACAAGCAACACTGTTTGAGGCCGCCGACCTTCTCCACATTCTTCTACGAGCAAGTCTGCGCGGCGTGCCATCCAATTCCGTACGCCACCCGTTATGATAGATAAGTCGCTAGGTTCAATTCGGTGCTCATCTACGCCAAAATAGCGATCTACAGGCAAAAGCAGCCCCGACCGCTCTATCCAGTCTCTGGCAACTGAAACTGCGTCTTCATTTGTTTCGAGCCGTTGCTGAACGAGCGATATATTATCTTGGAGTAGTTTAGCAGAGCCAACTTTGCCCACAAGCTGACCGAGATTAGAAGGAGTAAGTTTGTCGTCTAGCTTGTGGCCGAAAGCATTTGCCATCTCTTCTAAAACACCAGAACTGTTCCCAACATTTTGCGATCCAATAGATTTGATATGCTCTCTGTCGTGCAAATCTGGAGACAAATTAGAAAAATTCGATCGTATTGCGCCGGTCATACATATTCCTTACATATTGTAAAGATAATAAAAATCCCCGTGGCAGAGACCACGGGGTATTCAGTTACTATGGTATGCCAATCACCACATCGTTAGTTGCAGGTCTTTGGGATTAGCGCCTTGGTTCTTGACGTACTGCTCTACGTTCGTCCCAATTACCACCAGTCCCCACTGTGCTAGCGTAGTACCCGTCACTCCAGAACTCACCTCCCCACAAGTCTTTCTTGAGTGCTGGGTGTGACAGAAACAGTTGCTTAGCGGTGATGCTTTTGAAGATACGTACGATCTGACCAATGCTGTACTTGGGATGAAAGCTTACCAGCAAGTGGATGTGATTCTTATCATCTCCGAACTGTTCGATCGTCAGGTCGTATCGATCTTCAATACCTTTCATGGTTTCGCGCATGGTGGCGACAATGTTCGCACTCAACAAAGACTTACGGTACTTAACCGGAAATACAAGGTGGTAATGGGTGTCGTAGGCGCAGTGGTTGCTCTTGGTGATTGGCATACCATTAGTATAGCTGCATCTGAGGGAAACCTTAGGTTTCCCTCAGGCTCCCTTCCGAAATTGAACCCCGCGCGGCAGAGCCGCGGGGAAATCTGGGGATTATACGTCAAAATTATTTTTTGCGGTAGAAAATAAGCTGAATATCGCCTAGCGGTTTGTGTGCAACCCTCTCGCAGCCTAGTATATCTCGCACGGTTTCGTTGCCAGGCCACGAAAGTACAAAAATACCCCCTATGTTCATGTGGCACGTTAAGCGCTCTATAACATCGGGCCGAATATCGTCATACGGCGGGTCGGCAAAGACAATATCGAACTGTTTGTGTTGGTTATTACGTGACCAACCACTGATATTTTTTCGCAATACCGTTACGCTATTTGTGATACCTAGCTCGTTCACTGCCTTGCTAATTGATTTTACTGCCTCAATATCAACATCAATCGCTACCGCGCTGGCAGCTCCCCTGCTTATGGCCTCTATGGCAAGCGCCCCACTGCCTGCAAAAGCATCGAGCACGTGCAAGCCCGTAATATCGCCCAGTGCATTAAAAATCGCGCCGCGGGCCTTTTCACTCATGGGGTGCGTACGGTGTGTGCGCGGGCTTTCAAACGTTCGGCCACCCAAAAAACCAGCAATTATTCTCATTTTTTCTGAGCCTCAAGCACTGCACTATGCCATACCACCGCCACTGTTAAAACAATATCTGGTATGAGTTCTTTACGCACATTTTTGGCGAGGCGAGGCGTCCAGCCCGATTCATAAAACTGCTCATATAGCTTTGCTTCGGCAATTTTTTTGGCCTGGGCTTTAAAAAATTCTAAGTACCCATCTGCGGGCGTGGTAGACTGCAAGCCAAGTTTTTTAAACTGTATGGGTAGTATTACTAGTGCGACACCCGCCTCAAATGCAATATGCGTTGCCAGCAAGCCCTTGTCGCCCCACATTTGCCAATTATTTTTTAATTTGTGGGGCAAAGTATCGCCGTGCATTAACAGTTTTTCTTTGGGCGTAGTGCGAGTTTCGTGGCCTTCGCCGCCGCGCAATCGAGCAAGTTCTTCTTCGTACGGGTAGTGGTGCGCAGGAGTTAAACCATCTACAACTGCATGGGCAAGCCAGGCTGCTTCAAAACTTGCTCTGGTGGAACTTTTTTCTTTAAGTGCTTTTACTAAGTTACGGTGGTGTACAGCAATTATGTCGGGTAGGCGATGGTCGTTCACGTCGAGAGGGTCATAAAAATGCCATGGTTCGTCTTTAGCAGGTGTTTTTACTTTGACGCCATCTGGCCCATCGCGGCCCTCAAATTTTAAAATTTCCTGTATGCTCGGGAAGCTCGCTGCTGCCTCTCCAGCAAACAGGTCGAGCTGGCGGCGAGCTAGTCTATCAATTTTTTGGTGAGCGCCAAACCAACGGTCTAGATTACGCATTGGTTTTAGCATGGTGCCTGCGTACATTATTGGACTGCCCCGTACCAAATGTTGCAATAGTTTAGTTTAAATTGGTAACGGCCCGTAGGCGCTGAACACGTGTACATAGTTCTGTATAGTGTAGCAAATTTTCGCCCTTATCTATGAAGGTTTGTGCCGCCTGACGGGCTTCGGCAATCAGTTGCGTGTCACTTAGGCGCACCACTCGAAGGTCAAGCGCACCGTGTTGCATAGCACCATAAATAGCGCCTGGCCCACGAATTTCAAGGTCGAGTTCGGCCAGCCGAAAGCCATCTTGACTGCTTTCGATTGCCCGCAGCCGCGTACTCGGCGCCTTGTTGTCGCTGAGGAGCAAATGGCAATATGCCTGTTGGTCACCACGACCGACCCGACCACGCAATTGGTGGAGTTGCGCCAAGCCAAACCGTTCAGCCGACTCTATAACCATAATGCTGGCATTTGGCACGTCCACACCCACCTCAATTACGGTGGTTGCCACCAGCACATCAAGCTCATGCTGCACAAACTGCTGCATAACTGCATCTTTTTCAGCCGGCTTCATTTTACCGTGCAGCAACCCTACGTGGCAGCCTGCAAGCTGCTTTTTTTGTAACTCCGCATACACATCTAGGACAGACGCTCCTCTTGACTCTTGACTCGTGTCGCTTGACTCTATAAGCGGACACACTACAAACGCCTGCTGCCCCGCCTCTACGGCCAACTTCACCTTTTGGTACAGGGCATTTCTACTAGCTGGCGTGACGAGTTTTGTCACAATAGGCAGTCGCCCCGCGGGCTTGGTTTTGAGCACCGAAATATCGAGCTCGCCGTACAGCGTCAGCGCCAGGCTGCGTGGTATGGGCGTGGCCGTTAGCGAAAGCACGTGTGGCATATGCCCGGCCTTTGCCATGAGCGCCTTGCGTTGATCGACCCCAAAGCGATGTTGTTCGTCAACAATAATCAGCCCCAGTTTGTGCATGTCTACTTTGTCTTGTATGAGCGCGTTGGTACCGACCAAAAACTTTGCGTGCCCTGCGGCAATGGCCACCTGTGCGCGCTTTTTCTCGGCTGCGCCTAACCCACCCACCAGAAGTAACACTTCATGATCAAGTTTGAGCGGCCGTAGCAGCGCGGCCAATGAAGTCGCGTGCTGGCGAGCCAGTAGTTCAGTTGGGGCCATCAACGCCACCTGGTAGCCCTGCTGCATAGCCATAACGGCGGCCATGGCCGCAACCACTGTTTTGCCTGCGCCAACGTCGCCCTCAACCAGCCTATTCATGGGCTGCTCGCGCCCTAAATCTTGATAAATTTGCCACACCACGCGCCGCTGATCGTCGGTTAGAGAAAACGGCAAATGAGCCACAAAATCTTTGGCCAGTTTTTCGTTAAATGGGATTGGTAGGGCGTGTTCACGAGCATTTTCTTGCTTGTTCAGCAGGCTCGCCAGGCTGAGTTCTAGCACTTCCTCAAACCCGAGGCGCCGCTTGGCCTGCGCCAGTTGCTCCGAGGACTCTGGGTAATGCATGGCCTCGATGGCTTTTGGCCGGGAAAGCAATTTGGCCTCTGTTACCATCCAGCTCGGAAGAGTTTCGGGCAGCGTGCGCATGGTGGCCACGCTTGCACCTATCAGTTTGCGGATTTGATTGGTTTTAATAGCCTTGGACTGGCGGTAAATGGGTACAATCCTGGCTGTGTTAAGCGGAAAATCTTTGACCAGTTCGGCACTGGGGTTCATAAGCTGAAACCGTTGATGGCTGAGTTCGTACTGACCGCTCAAAAAATATTCCTGCCCTGGCTTTAAGGCGGCCGCACGGTACGGCTGATTAAACCAAATGGCCCGCACACTACCCGTTTCGTCGCTCACCACTGCTTCGGTAATGTGCATGCCCCGCCGCACATAGCGGCCTTTGGCATCTTTTATAACCCCACGAATGGTCACGGGGCCAGGCTGGGTGTCGCGTATCGCCACCACCTCTGAATAGTCTTCGTAGCGTGTGGGCAAATAATCAACCAAGTCAAATACCGTCTTTATGCCCAACTGCCGCAGCCCCACAGCCACACTCGGCCCCACCCCCTTCACTGCCTCAATATCGTCACTTAAGCGCATACAGCTACACCTTGACAAAACACGTACAATTTGCTACTATGCGCATATGGAGTAAGACCTCCCGTGTTGGTCCGCCAATGGTGGTCCGTTAAAACGGGAGGCTTTCTATTTCTCATGAATTATCTCCGTTCGCTGTGCAATTAGATCAAAGTATTCATTGTTCGCGTATTCTAGCTTTTGAAAAATACTCCAGCATACAAAGTCGACTATCTGCAAAGGCTTGACTGCTCGTGAGTCGGCAAATTGAACATTTCTGAATGCTTCTGTTATGTGTAACTTCTGCAATATGGTTAGGCGTTTTTTTAGAGTGTCACGTTTATCGACCATCACAGTCTGGGCGTGCGGAAATGCATCGATAACACGTACCAGTGTACGATAGTATGTTTCAAGAAGGTTTTCTGACACGCAAACCTTGTCGACAATAACCGCTTTAATGCTAATCTCCATTTCGTTCAGAAGTACAAGAAGTTTGCGCCGCGTTGAAGCTGATGCGTGAATAGCGTGTAGTTCACCGTCTTTTTTTCGAAGATGTTTCGTAACCCATATCTTGCGAGCGAGTTTTGTGAGGCTCCTGTAGTCACGTGTTGAAATTGCTGCAATGACAATATGCCTCGAACTGCGTGTAGAACGACTTAAGTCACCACTCTCGTCAATATATACATACTCCATTTCCCTCCCATGGTACGCCTTAACACAGTCCATCACAAGAAACTAGCGTTGTGCATGAAAAGAAAGTTGGCCTGCTAGCTACAATATGTGTATGATACCTACTATAATTAAACTGTATGGGGAGACTACAGATGACAACAGCACCTGAAAACCTTGGGGTTAACATTAAACTCGGTGATTCGTATTCAGCGATGTTTGGTAAAGCCTCGGAGGCGACTGATGACCTACTGGGTCCAGGCGGCATTGTAAGAATAGGTGAAGGCTTTCGAGCGTTTCGTGGTGTCGACGGAGCCTTATTTGGTGCACCGCGCCTGTACTTTTGCCAAGGGGTCGATGGAGTAGGCACAAAAACCGAACTATATCAGCGCTACAACAATCACCGCGGAACAGCATATGATTTGGGCGCAATGGTACTAGATGACGTCCTGCGCTACGGTGGCCAGGCGTACGGGTGGAGCAATATACTCGATACAGGCAAACTCGACAACCCAGACGGTTCACCAAACCCTACTGTCCAGATGGGGATGAGACAACTCGCCGAAGGCCTTGTCAGTGCTTCAAAAAGTGCTGGCGTGCCCATACTGAACGGTGAAATTGCAGAACTTGGCGCCTCAATTGGCGGTTATGGTGATTTTAAATATCACTGGGGCGCGGCAGCAGTATCGGTCGTGCTTAAAGACCGTGTTTTGACAGGCAAAGAATTGCGGGAAAACGACATCGTCATCGGTCTGGCCGAACCAGGTATGCGTTCGAACGGCATCACTAATCTTAGAAATGTCTTATCGAGGTTATGTGGTCCAGAGTGGCACCACGAAACAATTCCAGAGATCAGCAACAAACCCCTTGGTGAAGTTGCGCACCTACCCTCCACTATCTATCATGGCCTCGTCACAAAACTCACCGGCGGTTTTAATCCAGACGTCACACCGCAGATTGATTCGCATGGTTTTGCGCACATTACAGGTGGAGGCTGGAGAAAACTTTCGTCGCTCGTTCTGGGGACTGGTTTGGGTGTTCGCCTTGACGACCCCATGCAACCACCTGCACTGATGCGTTTTCTGCAACATCAAGGCAACATGACAGACGAAGATGCTTATGGCACGTGGCATATGGGCATGGGCGGAGCAATCATTGCTCCCGAGCGTGATGTTCAAACAATTCTAGAGGCCGCCGAACGTAGCGGCATACATGCTCAACCGGTTGGTCGCTTGACTGGCAGCCCTGTCATACAAATAGTCAGCCAAGGCAAAGACACTGGCCGCCTCCTTACCTTCCCTGTCCGCGAATAACTGCTACGTACGAGTTTCGCGCTGGCCAAAATACAGTTGGGAACTAGACCATTACATCGAGTTTGGCTATTTTAGAAAACGTATATCTAGATTTAATTTAAACAATACCCTGTCATCTTCCATGTAAAGTAGCCCAAAGTGGTTTCTACTGCTTGCAGTATCAAATTTGGTTTTGGCTAGTAAATATTCTCTAAAATCATCATCACGAAGTAAGCTATAGCACAGCAATTCACCATCTGGCCTAACGATTATATAGCCGCCATTGGCGGCCGAACGAGTGTTCCAGGGCTCTGATGGTATCATTCCTAGTGCTGAGGCTCTTAAAAATAAACTCATTTTAAAAAGTAGTTCTGACTCTGATATTTCATCATCTTCTCTGTTCGAAACCGCCCTACACAACTCTTTGCACGTTATCCCTTCACCCTTAAAAAATGCGACTAGCATTGCCCCTAGTAAGCTCGGGAATGCAGTGTCAATAAGACGTAAGTTACCCCGATACGTGTCGCTTGTCATACCCACATACTGTAGAGAGCCACCCTGCGCATATATTTGCTTGACTCGGTCTTTGATTTTTGACCCTGTATTTATACTATTGACCGCTTCGATGTCGCTCGTGAAACCCCTTACTTCGAAAATAAAATTTGTCTGTCCACTACCATTGACCAGTGTTGGCGGACTGCCTACATGTGATTTTATTGAAAAACCACTCTTTTCTTCTAAAACATTTGCAGGATCTTCCACTAATGCGACCAAGTCAGCCTTTTGCGTAGATTTTGCCTTTATTTTTGTTACGAAGTATCCCTGCATCAGATCGAATAATTCAGGGACTTCGAAAGTTTTTTTGCCACCAGCGATTCTTGAGAATATTCGCATCGTTTTTACAGATAATTCATCGGTATATACGGTGCATACCAACTGATTATTCTCGTCTAAAATATCAACCTTGCCCGACTGTTCAATATTATAAGTAATTTTTTTGCCCGATATTTCCTCACGAAATATTTTACGAAATATATATTTTTTATCTTTGACTGGTTCTAGGTTAGAATCTGCCGCTGGAACTTCACGATCTGATAGAATTTTGAAAAATGCGTATATTTCTGACCACTCGCCTTTGTTGAACGTAGGAACATTTATTTTACTTTTCATCTTCGAGTTTCCTTCACAATATATGAGTGCATGCTCTCTGCAATGGCTTTAATTACTGGAACAACTACAGAATTACCAAACTGGCGATACATTTGCGTACGAGAAACTGGTACTTTAAAAGACTTTGGAAAGCCCATTAAAGCCTTACATTCGTTTGCAGTATATAAACGTAGACCAGTCTCACCATCTTTTACAAATGTTCCTGTTAACCTTTGAATCTTATGGTATGAGGCAACGAGTGTTTTTGCGGGCCCCTTGCTGGTACCGTCAATAAGGAGCGGTCTGCCATCATGTAGTTTGAAAAGATAATTATTTTGTAAACGCTTGGAAATTGAGTAACCACTAACGCCTTTTTCTAAGAACTCGCCAATGTTAACATGCTCAGAAGGTCGCCCTATCGGAAAAGTGAAATTCACCGTATTCAAACCTAAACTATTTTTATCGAAACCCACTATATAGACTCTTTTTCTCATTTGAGGAACACCAAAATCTGCTGCATTTATAAGCTGGTAATGAACGTCGTACTCAAGTTCTTGTAAAACTTCGAGTATTGTGGCTAACGTCTTACCCTTATCGTGCGTTAATAATCCAGAAACATTTTCCAGCAAAAACGCTTTTGGTCTTTTGTCTTTTATTATCCGCGCAACATCATAAAACAAGGTTCCTTGCGTCTTGTGCAAAAAACCTGCACGCTTTCCTATACTACTGAAGGGTTGGCATGGGAATCCAGCGAGCAGCACATCGAAGTCAGGTATGTCTTTAGAGGCTATCTTAGTAATATCACCGTGAGGGGTTTCTCCAAAATTAGCCTGGTACGTTTTTTGGGCATGAATGTCCCATTCCGATGTAAAAACGCACCGACCACCTACTGCTTCAAAACCAAGACGAGTTCCGCCAATACCCGCAAACAGATCTATGAATGTAAAATCATAAGGTGCGTCATCGTGAATACTCGGAAGAAGAGATGTTTGAATTTGAGGTTGTTTCATATCTTATCGTAAATTATACCCTGTTGAGTAATACGTCGGAATTTTTTAAATTTATCTTGTTACCTAGGGCGAGATTTAGCGACTGTGTGGGCGGCGAGTTCTAGGGTGTCGTTGAGTGGTTCGAGGGGGGTGTCGCCGTAGCGGCGAGAGAGGGCGAGGCGCAAGAGTTCGTCGGTAAATTGGGGGTTTTTGACAAGCACAGGGCCGTGGCTGTAGGTGCCAAATACGTTACCTACGCGGCAGCCTTCAGTGCCATCTTGGCCGTTGTTGCCATCGCCCTGGGTAACGGTGCCAAAAGCCAGCGAAGGGTCATCGAGTGTCGTGATGCCACTGTGGTTTTCGTAGCCAACAATCTCTCCGTACGGTGTGTCGTAGACGGTATTGCCAATCATGCGAGTATCACCCCCAACTGTTTCCAGCGGCAGCACGCCAATACCCTGTATAACTTCGCCTCCAATAGTTGTAAACGAGCGGCCAAACAACTGGTACATACCGCAAATCATGAGCATCACAACACCGTCTGCTACCATTGTTTTTAGCTGCGTAGCTTTGGTTTGTAGGTCTGCCTGAATAAGCCCCTGGCCCGCATCTTGCCCGCCACCACCAATGATAACATCAGTGTCACCTGGGAGCGGGTCGCCAACACCAACAAGATAAACCTGCACGTCAACCCCGCGCCACGCTGCCCGCTTTTTAAACGCCAAAACGTTGCCGTTATCGCCGTAAATATTCATTTCCTTGGGGTATAAATGCACAATGGTCAGGCTACGCTTGGGAGCTGTGACTGTCTTTTGTTTGCTCATACTTCGTCTAGTCCTCCAGTTGAGCCTACGTATATTTCACGGAGTTTTAACATGGCCGTGTAGGTACAAAAAAGCAGCGCCTCGCCAGCATTGTGTGCAGCAAGCTCGCTAAACTCTGCCGCGAGCCGTTCGAGATCTGGTTCGATGATACTAACTGCAACTTCATCGTATTTTAAGCGGTTTGCCATATCGGCGGCTCGCGCACCACCGCATGCAACTGGCACACCAATGTTCGAAAAATCGACATCCCACAACCATGAAACATCGCGACCATCGGGGTAGTCATCGTTTATGGCGATTCCAATGGTTGCATACTCTTTTAGTTCAAGCATTTTCAGCCCCTGCGTAAATGCGCCAGGGTTCTTAATAAGCTGCAACGTCAGGTCCGTGCCATTTGGTAGTTTTATGACCTCGCCGCGGCCAAAGGCAGGTTCCAGCTCGGCCAAACATTTTGCTACAAGAGACTCGTCGTAGTCGGGCAACACAGCCGCTACGGTCGTCAGTGCGGCTGCCACGTTCAGCGCGTTGTGACCGCCCTGCAACGAAAATTCATAGCTGTGCTCGCTGGTGGCTTTAAGTGTTAGGCTCGAGTCGCTAAAAGCCGTCAACTCGGTCGTAGGGCGTGCAGCCTGAAAGTACGCAACTTTGTCTTCGTGCAACTGGTCGTCGGTGCGAAAATCTTGGCTTAGTTTTTTGCTATATCCAAAGGAAAGAGGCCGTACGCCTGGACTGGTTTGAAGCTGGCTAACGCGTTCATCGTTTACGTTTAGTACCACAAAATCAGTAGCGCTGGCGGTTAGCCGCCCCAAAAGTTGCCGCGTGGTGTCAATTTCGCCAAAGCGGTCCATTTGGTCGCGCATAATGTTTAGCACTACGACACCTCTTGGTTTTACTTGCCGCGCAAAATGTACCGCGTGCGCCTCGTCTTGCTCAAACACGGCAATGTCATAGGGTAGCTGCCCATTCCAACCAGCCTTACTGACGACCACGCTTATAATTCCACGCACAAAATTACTACCTGTTTTGTTAGTAAGTACCCTTAAGCCTTGGGCCTCGAATAACGCCGAAATAATTTTAGTGGTGGTCGTTTTACCATTGGTGCCAGAAACCACAATGACGCCGTTTGGCAACTGTCGAAGCATGCGCGGCAAAAAACGAGGATTAATTTTTTCAACCACCAACCCAGGCAGCGCCGACCCTGTCCGACCGAATAGATGCAGGAAAGTAAGTGTCATTTTTCCAATCGAGAGACCAAGAAACTGCATATACAATAAGTGTAAAACGTTACCAGCTAATACCCAAACTTATTAATAGTTCTCGATCCTCATCGGTGCTTCGTGCCTATGGTAGTTCCACCAGCGCGGAGTCTTTGTAGGCTTTGCCGCGGCGGAGGAGCAGGCGGCCATTGCTGAATAGCTCGGGATGCAAGTTTTCATCTGAGGTTTTCGCCCCATTTATAGAAATAGCGTTTCCTTGCAGCAAGCGGCGAGCCTCGCTATTACTGCTCGCCAGGCCAGCCGCGACGAGCGCAGCAAGCACTGAACCATCGGCACTTGACTGCACGCAGGGAATTTCGGCACGCAGTGCGGCCACCGTGAGCTCATCGGCTTCACCCACCGAGGCCTCGCCAACCAAGCAGGCAGTAACTTTTTGGGCGGTCGCCAGCGCTTGTTCGCCGTGTACCAGCCGTGTAACTTCCTGGGCCAGCCGTGTTTGTGCGTAGCGAGCGCCTGGGTTCTCGCGTTGTTTTGTCATAATGTCTTGCACCTCTTCTTTGCCGAGTAAGGTGTAGATTTTTAGGTAATCTTCGGCGCCAAGGTCGTCGCAGTTCACCCAAAATTGGTAAAATGCCGTTGGAGTTGTTTTGGCAGGGTCGAGCCAAACGGCACCGCCCTCGCTTTTGCCAAACTTTTTACCTGTAGACTTGTTTATAACTAGTGGCGCAGACCAAATGTGCGCCTCGGCGCCTTCGATTCGGCGAATCAGCTCAACGCCCGCAATACTATTGCCCCATTGGTCAGAACCGCAAAGCTGCAAGGTGGCGCCCTTTTCGCGGTACAGGTGGAGGAAATCATAGCCTTGTATGAGTGCATAACTAAATTCGGCGTAGGAAATCCCTGCCCCATCTTCGCCCAGCCTATCCTGCACAAACTGGCGGCCAAGCATTTGGCGCATGGGTACATGCTTACCAACTTCGCGCAGAAACTCTAGGTAGCCTAGGTTTTTAAACCAATCATAATTATCGACATGTTCAAATGGTTGGCCCGCAAAAATACGGTCGTACTGCTTAGCAATGGCAGCTTTATTTTGCGCCACTTCTTCGAGTGACTTTAGGGTTCGTTCTTCTTCTTTGCCATCTGGATCGCCAATGAGCCCTGTAGCGCCGCCTACCAGCATAATAGCGTGATGGCCGTGATCTATAAAATGCCGAATCATCATTGCTACCGCAAGATTACCAATAGTTAAGCTATCGGCACTGGGGTCCATACCCAAATAAAATGTTATGGGCGCACCGTTTAGAACAGTAATATCTTTGTAGGTTGTTTGGTTTACAAAACCGCGCCAGGTGAGTTCCTCTGATAATGTCATGTTTACAGTATACAGAGTTACGAGTTTTGTGTCAGCACAACTCGTAAGGCTAGAGTCTTACTTAGCAGGATTTTGATTGTGCTTACGAGCGGGCATTTTGCTATACTATCTACAGCAAACTAGAGAACGGGAGCAATAGTTACGCGCATATGGATAAATTGCAATCGGACCGCCCACGTCGGTCAAAAGCCAAAAATACCTTTACGACCCGCAGTGGCAAGACTATAAAAATAAATCGTACCTTAGGCGACCGCCTAAAAGCTGGCAAAGAGGCCAAGGCCCGCCGCAAAGCCGCCTATCTTAGCAGCCTTCCAAAAGAACCCTGGAAACGCATACTGTATCGCATGAGCCCAAAACGTTGGGCGAAGTACTGGTTTAGCCGCGAAGGTGGCATAATGGCGCTTAAAATTGCTGGCATTGCTTTTGTGGTAGGATTTTTACTAATTGTTGGCGTGTTTGCCTACTTTCGCAAAGATCTACCGCAAATTAAAGACATTGCGGGCAATAACTTTGGCGGCAGCGTGACCTACTACGACCGCACAGGCCAAACTGTTTTATTTCAAGATTACACCGAACGCAAGCGTACTCCCGTAGAAGGCGACAAAATTGCCGCTTATATGAAACAAGCCACCATCGCTATCGAAGACCGCAATTTTTATAAACACGGCGCATTCGACACAAAAGGAATTATGCGAGCTGCAATTCATGACATAACTGGCAAAGGTACAACCCAGGGTGGTTCAACCATCACCCAGCAGCTTGTAAAAATTAACGAAGGCTGGACAAACGACCGTACCATAAGCCGCAAGGTGAAAGAGCTTATTCTTGCCGTTGAACTCGAACGCGAATATAGCAAAGATGATATTTTAGTAGGCTACCTAAACATGGCTCCATATGGCAACGTAGACTACGGCGTTGAAACAGCGGCGCAAGATTACTTTCACGTGGCTGCAAAAGATTTAACCCTAGCACAGGCTGCAATGCTTGCTGCCATTCCGAAAGCCCCGGGAGCATATTCGCCCTACAGCAGCCCAAACTACAACCCTAGCCTAGCAACAAACTATTTTGACAGCGTGGGGCTGATTAACCGTCAACATTACATTCTCGATGTTATGGCCGAACAAAAATACATTACTCAAAAGCAGGCCGATGAGGCCAAGAAAGTAGATATTTTAGCCCAAATTCAACCACTGCAGTCACACTACGCCAATATTAAATCTCCTTACTTTGTGTTTGCAGCTCGTGACGAACTACGCCGAGCCTTTCCAGCGGCAGTCGTAAACAGAGGCGGCTGGAAGGTTATAACGACACTCGATACTAAAATTCAGGAAATTGCCCAAACCGCTTACGACAACGGTCAGCCGCAGTTACGCCGCCAAAACGCCGATAACGCCGCCTTTGTAGCACAAGACACGCAGACGGGCCAAGTTGTAGCACTTATTGGTGGTCGCGGTATCGACACACCTGGGTATGGTCAAATAAACTACGCCTCCGATGTTAATATTTCCCCAGGCTCCAGCATCAAACCATATGATTATGCAGCCTTCATTGACAACAACACCAATGTTGGCGCAGGCAGCGTGTTGTACGACCGTATAGGCCCGTTACCTGGTTACCCATGCACTAACCGTGCACTCCCCCCCAACGGAAACTGTTTGTGGGACTTCGACCGCCGTTCACCCGGTGCGGTAACGCTACGCTATGCACTTGGCGGTTCCAGAAACATTACTGCCGTTAAAGCCTTTTTGTCTGCAGTTCCGAACGACACGAGTAGTGGCCGTACGGCCTCTATAAATAAAGTTATGTCCACTACTGCCGCCCTTATGCAAGGCGAGGCGAATTACCGATGTTTTAAAGAAGGCACCGATGTTACTACTGCTACCAAGGCCGATGAAACCCAATGCTACTCTGCCGCGGGCATTGGCGACGGCGCCTATCTTCACCTCGACGAGCACGTTAACGGCATTGCTTCTATTTCCCGCCTCGGCAAAGCTATTCCTCGTACCTATATAATGAAAGTTACCAATTCTTCGGGCAAAACCCTAAAAGAATACAAACAACCTACCCCTGTGCAGGCACTCAAGGCCGATTCGGCATACATTGTTTCAGATATGGCAGCGGACCCAGGTGCTTCGTATCTCTCTGGTAGCTGCTCTGAAACTAACTGTTCAGGCATGAAATTCCACCGCTATAAAGGCTGGCGCACGGCCATTAAAACAGGCACCACCAACGACCTGTACGATGGCCTCATGGTCGCCTGGAACGCTAAGTACACTGCTGGTATTTGGGTGGGGAACCATTCACGCACCGTTCCGTTTTCAGGCCAGCCAGAGTACATGACTACACCAATTATGAAGAGCTTTATGCAGGGTGCGCTCGATACCGCTGGCCCAGCTGCAAACTGGCAACAGCCAAGTGGTATTAAAACCGCTCCTGCATACGTGAACCGCGCGGCTGTTACAGGCGCTCAAAGTGTACCAAGCCGCAGCACCGACCTCTACCCTTCATGGTATGTAACAAAAACAACCAATACTTCTCAAGTGCTCGACAAAGTTAGCAACAAACTAGCCACAAGTTGTACGCCAGAAGCCGCCAAGCAATCAAGCGCAAACAGTAACGCAGGTAGTTGGAACGTTGATGTGTTTGCAGGTGGCACAACAGGCGGTTCGGCCCCTGCCACAGAAAACGATGACGTACACGACTGTAACGACACTCCACCTTCAGCCAGTATAACTGCCGTGAATGGTGTTGCGACCAGCAGTCAAGCGGCCTTGACTTGTCCTCTGGCGGGCTGCACCGTTATGATCCATGTTGAACAAGGCACACATGCCCTGAGCGATGGTTCGCGCCCCACCTTCCCTGGCACGCTTTCGCTCCTGGTGAATGGCCAATCTGTACAATCGCAGGCTGTTAGCTCGGCGGGAGACTATCAGTTTGTATACGTGCCTGCTGCCGATGCCGCTGCAACCATGCAACTAACCGCCAAAGTGACCGATAGTGTATTGTACGATGGCACAAGCACCGCCACGGTCACCATAGCAACCCCACCGCCAACAACGCCAACGCCTACGCCTACGCCTACCACGCCATCAACGCCAGGCACAAGCGGTCCTTGAAGAGCGGTGCCCAAGTCATCACACACCAGATAAACGAGCGACCAATTTGTATACCTTGGTTACTTCTCGAGAAACTCATTGAGAGCAGAGCGCACATCGGGTGCAACGTGCAAAAAGTTGGGTTGCTTTTTGCTCCCCCGCATGCGTGGCCCAACTGCACAGTCAAAGCCAAGTTTTTCGGCTTCGGCAATCCGCTTTTCTATAAACGGCACATGCCTAATTTCGCCCGAGAGTCCTACTTCACCGAAGACAACTGCATTTCGTTTTAGCTTTAAACCCTTGGCGGCCGAACCTATGGCCATACATATCGCCAGGTCGGCCGCGGGGTCCTGCAAGCGCAAACCGCCCACAATATTTATGTATATGTCTTGTTCGGCTAAGTTAAGCTTAGTGCGGCGCTCTAACATTGCGACCAACAAATTTACGCGGTTTAAGTCTATGCCACTGGCCGCCCGTTTTGGGTACCCATAACTGGTTTTGTTCACGAGCGCCTGTACTTCAACCAGCAGCGGCCGCGTGCCTTCAAGCGTGGCCAATACTACCGAGCCATCGGTAATCTGCCGCTCTTCCAGCAAGGCCTGTGAGGGGTTAAGTACAGGCTTCAGACCTTCTTCGTCCATTTCCATAATGGCTGCTTCGGTGGTTGGTCCGAAGCGGTTCTTGGTGGCCCGCAGCACCTTAAAACCACCGTAGGCATCGCCCTCAAGCGTAAGCACTACATCGACAATATGTTCCAAAATTTTCGGCCCTGCTATGGAACCTTCTTTCGTGACGTGACCGACCACCAGTAGTGCGGTGTTAGACTGCTTGGCAGCCTGCAATAACAGGTTAGTGCTGTTGGTAATTTGACTAACGCTGCCAGGCGCAGAGCTAACACCGCTGGCAGACATGGTTTGAATAGAGTCTACGATTACGAGTTCGAACTGTTTGCTAGCAATCGTGGCAGCAGCATCATCGGCCAGGTTGCTGTTGGCAATTTGTAATTTCGATGCATTCGCGCCCAGTCGTGCGGCCCGCATGGCCACCTGGTGTTCTGACTCTTCACCGCTAATGTATAGCACCTGGTGACCGGCCGCCACATGGTTGGCAATTTGCATAAGCAGCGTACTCTTGCCAATCCCTGGCTGCCCAGCAATTAGGGCCACCCCACCATGAACCAAACCACCGCCTAAGACTGCGTCGACGTCTGCAATAGTTGTGGCAATGCGCTGTTCTCTTTTTTTGGTGTTCGTGGCAACATCTTGGGATGCCAAAATTCTCCCTGGTGACTTTGCCCCATTACTACTTGTGGTTACAAGCTGGACTTCTTCGTGCAGCGTATTCCATTCGCCACACTGGCTACATCGCCCGGCCCACGCGCTAGTTTGGGCGCCGCAGTTAGTACACACATATTTTGTTAGATTCTTTGCCATGCTCTTACCTCAATACCACTAGTATAGCCCTTACGGAGCGTCAGGCAAGGCTGTAGCCGACATGGCCTGGGAAAGTTGGCGTTCTTCGAGCGCAATGGCGTTGCGTTTTTCGACAATAATATTATAGTTTTTTATACGTTGTTTCGTGTTATCAAGTAGCTCATTGTAGCCGCTTACATCGGCATTATAGGTATCGATCTGGCTGTTGTAGGCGGCAATTTTACCCGACGACTTGAGTCGTTCCATTTGATTTTGCAATGACTGTAGAGTGCCGCGACGACTTAGCAGATCCGCTTGGTTTGAGTCGATGGTTTGTTTCAAGTTTTTGAGCTCTACATCGTAGGCGGCAACCTGATCTTTCCTGGAGGTAAAGGCTTGTTGATACTGCGCCGTATACGCGACCACAGCCGATCTGTTACGAAAATATTTTTGATAATATGTTTCGAGTTCTGCGGGCAGGCTTGCCACCTCAGTTGCAAAAATGGAATGCATTTCGTTGGGTAGTTCGGTGGGTTCCGATTTTTCATAGGCCGCCACCGTGTCTTTAACGCGCTGGTCTTTAAGTTCTTGAAAATAAAAATTTTGCAACAACGTATCGACACGATTTCGTTCTTTACTAGACAACCGTTGATAGGCGGCATGTAACATTTCGTGTGCCGCTGTGACCTCTTCGACACCTTTTAATCTTTCATCTGTTACCTTATACAAATAAATTCCTCGGTCACCACTTTGGTAACAGCCGAGTATTACGGTTTTTTCAACAGCCAGCGGGCAGCTTTGGGTAAAAGTTTGGCCGCCAATAATTTGGGGCTTGTTTACGTAAAACAGCTTCTCGGCATACGGCGTCATGGTTGTGGTGCTCGCTAGGTTGGCGACCGAGGGCGCTGGTGTGTAGTCTTTAAGCCGCCACCAATCGGAAATGTTCTGTAGGTTCAGCAGCAAAATTACCACCGCAACACAAGGCACGGCTGCCAGTATCGCCCTAGAAAAAGCTCGTTTTGTCATGCTTGTTCTAGTATAGATTACTCGGTCGACGATGTGTAGACCAGCTTACTGCCTTTGGTAGTAATGCGCACAACATCACCTTTAGCATACGACTCTTCAAGCAGTTCGGTGGCCATTTGATCTTCAATGGTGTCCTGAATGAGTCGCCGCAGCGGGCGCACGCCGTTACGTGCATCGTAGCCGTGTTCTAGTAAATATTGTTTGGCGCTCGCAGTCAGTTCAACACTTACGCCGTGCTTTTGCAAGCGATGGCGTAGCTCATCGACCTGTAAGTCAATAATTTTAAAAATGTCTTTTCTGGTTAGACCGCGGAACACCACTACCTTGTCTATGCGGTTGAGTAGTTCGGGGCGCAGTTCTTTTTTAAGCCTGTCGAGCACATTTGATTTGTTTTGTTGGTGCAACGCATCGAGGTCATCATAATCTTTTGGTCGGTCGGCCTGAAAGCCAAGATTGGCCTCTTTTTGTAGCTTATCGGCCCCAATGTTGCTGGTCATAATAACAATGGTGTTGGTGAAGTCTATGCGGCGGCCTTTGGCGTCGGTTAAGTAACCGTCTTCGAGCATTTGTAGCAGCATATTAAAGACGTCTGGGTGCGCCTTTTCAATCTCGTCGAATAGCACTAAGCTGTAGGGCTGACGGCGAATTTTGTCGGTTAACTGCCCGCCGTCATCGTAGCCAACATAGCCTGCGGGCGCACCGACCAAGCGTGAAACATTGTGGTGTTCACCAAATTCACTCATGTCGATCTTAACAAGTGCGCTTTCGGAGCCAAAAAATTCACGGGCCAGTACGCGGGCTAGCTCGGTTTTACCCACACCAGTCGGGCCAAGGAATATAAATGAGCCGATTGGCCGATTACTGGCACTTATGCCGCTGCGATTACGCCGAATTGCCTTGCTAACAACCTCGACAGCCTCGGATTGTCCAATAACGTGTTTGGCAATGTTTTTCTCGAGCTGCAGCAAATACTTTGCCTCGCTCTTCATAACTTTTCGCACAGGTACCCCCGTGATACGCGAAACTACTTCGGCCACATTGTCGCTGGTCATGACTAAGTCTTTGCTAGATTTATTGGTTTTATATAGCCCGTCGAGTTCTTTTTGAATTTGTGAAGCGCGGGTTTTGCCACGGGCAGCTCGTTCGTAGTTTTCTTGGTCGACCGCTTCATCGATTCGTGCTGCGACCAGCTTAAGTTCTTTTTGTAGTTTGCGAACTTCGGGGCTGGTTTTACCCTTTTCAACCCGTAGCGCTGCGGCTGTTTCATCGAGCAAGTCTATGGCCTTGTCGGGCATGTAGCGGTCTTGAATATAGCGCTTGGCAAACTGTACCGTGTCTTCCAGCACCTCGTCGGCAATCGTAACACCATGAAAAGTTTCGTAGTGTTTACGAAGGCCTTTTAGAATGGCGAGTGTTTCGGTGATAGTGGCTTCGGGAACTTGAATGGGCTGAAAACGGCGCTCTAGAGCAGCGTCTTTCTCTACATGCTTGGTGTATTCGGTGGTGGTTGTGGCGCCAATAACCTGCATTTTGCCACGGGCCAGTGCGGGTTTTAAGATGTTCCCTGCATCCATCGAACCTTCGGCCGCCCCCGCCCCAACTATGAGGTGAATTTCGTCTATAAATACTACGGTGCGCTTGTCGTCCTCTAGCTCGGCCATAACTTTTTTAAGGCGCTCTTCGAACTCGCCGCGGTACTTGGTGCCCGCAATCATGGCTGCCAGGTCGAGCATGACGATTCGTTTGTCTAGTAAGCTATCGGGCACATCTTCGCTCACAATTCTTTGGGCTAAGCCCTCGACTATCGCTGTTTTACCAACGCCTGGTTCACCTATTAAAACTGGATTATTTTTGGAACGACGGTTCAAAATAGTTATAACGCGCTTTATTTGCGCTTCGCGGCCAACCACAGGGTCGAGTTTGCTTGCACGAGCCTGAGCCGTCAGATCGGTGCCGTATTGGTCGAGCATGCTTTTAGAACCGCGGTTATTTTTGCGATTGGCGCGGCGCGAACCACTTTCTATATCGCTATAATCGGCTTCGTCCATTTGACGACTTAAAAAGTTTTCGAGCTCACGTAGCACGCTTTCGGTCGCAACACCCATGTCTCGCAGCAACACACTGGCGCGAGCGTTTTTTTGAGTTAATATGCTGTATAAAATATGTTCGGTGCCACAGTAATCTTGGCCGTAATCTTGCGCGACATCATAGGCCATGCGCAGCGTTAATTTGGCTGTTTCGCTGTAGCCTTTAGCGCCCATGCTTATCACAACATTTTTGGGAGTCAACTTTAGAGCAACCCGTGCCTTTTCGAGTGTCACGCCAGATTCTTCCAGGATTTTCCCACCAATGCTGCCCTCTTGGGCGAGCAAGCCGAGTAGCAAGTGTTCGGTGCCAATGTAGGCATTGCCCAGGCTACGAGCAAGCGTGCCCGCGTGCGCTAAACTCTGCCGAGCATTTTCGGTTAACATATTTGAAAATTCTTGGTAGTCTGGTTGCATTTTGTTCACTCCTTCGGAGCTCACTCGAGAGTCAAGAGGCAAGAGCCATGAGTCAAGAGTAGTAGCTACATCCGACACTGTCGGATAATTTGTACTGGGGTTCCTACCTTAGCGAGCATGATAAGCCCTGCTAAAACAGTACACATAGTGTACAAAATTAGCACTCGCACGTCAAGAGTGCTAAAAGCTACAGCAGTGAACTTGGGTCAATTGCAAACGCGAACCTCTTACTTGTAGCCCTGGTTCTGAGGACATCAAGTGCAACGCGGTTAGTGCCCCGCGAACGAGCGTGTAACAACTGGCCATTCCCTGCGTATATGCCAATATGCGCCGAAGGAATCCGAAGGTCGGGCTGTACGTGGTCGTATACAAACGGCAACCCAATGGGGTAGTCGTGCCTAGGCCCCACAGATGACAGAGTGACCCTGGTGGCCTTGCGAGACATCTGGCCAACATGACGAATACCATCTGCCCAATCTGTCTCGCTTATTCCAGTAACATCTGCGAGTGCGCGTATGACTAAGCCTGAGCAATCATAACCCTCAGGTCCAAGCCCTATTTCCATACAACCTGGATACGTTCGTGGTCTGGAGCCACACCGAACAGTAGCAGCATGGTTCACGAACGGCTTATGAAGATATTGTAGTGCGGCAGAGAAAAAATCCTGAGCAAAGGTAAGCTGTTCAGGAGACAGCACAGCAATACGCTCGGGCTTTGACACTGGCGTTATTCCCCGTGTTCTTCAATGGCTTCAAGCAGTGAAGACTCGAGCGCTTCCTTTTTCTTCAGCTTGGGCTGCTTTGGCAGTTCTGTAGTTTGAACCTCGCCTTCCACTTCAGCAACTTTTTCGGCCTCGATGTCGAGTTCATAGCCTACTAACTTGCTGGCGAGTCGCACGTTTTGACCACCGCGTCCAATGGCTATGCTCAACTGGTCTTCTGGTACAAACACCTTGGCTCGCTTGGCAGATTCGTCTATCACCACTCGGTTGACCTTGGTTGGGCTAAGCGCGTTCATAATGTACTGGGCAGTGTCTTCGGCAAACACAATAATATCAATCTTTTCTTGCTCACCAACTTCTCCAACCACTGCATTTACGCGAGTGCCATGACCACCTACAAAAGTGCCCACAGGGTCAACGCCAGGCACTGTGCTGGCCACAGCTATCTTGCTACGCACGCCTGCTTCGCGGGCAATGGCTTTAATTTCAACGGCGCCTGCATCCATCTCTGGTACTTCGGCGCGGAACAACCATTCCATAAACTCTTTGTTGCCTCGGCTCACCACCAACTGCGGGCCACGCGGGCCACGCTCGACATCTTTTAGGTACACCTTTAAGCGCTGGCTAGGGTAGTAGCGTTCACTCTGAATCTGCTCGCTTTTCGGCATAATACCCTGCGCCTTGCCTAGTTCTAACCGAATAATCGTGCCTTCAACGCGGCTCACCATGGCATTTATAACGGTGCCAATTTTATCCTCGTACTCTGCTAGAACAATCTCGCGCTCGGCCTCGCGCAGGCGCTGCAATATAACTTGCTTGGCCGTTTGTGCCGCCACACGACCAAAGCTGGTAACCTTTTCGTGCAGTTCGACAAACTCGCCAATGGCAGCGTCTTTCTTGAGTTTTTTAGCGTCTTCGAGGCTAATTTCGAAGTCTTCGTCGCCAACTTTTTCGACCACTTCTTTGCTGACATACGCGTCAACTTCACCGCTGTGCAAGTTCATGCTCACCCGCACCTCTTGTTCGCGCTCGCCGTAATCGCGGCGGTATGCCGCCGCCAGAGCCTGTTCAACCACCTCTTTAACGGTGTCTTCGGGTAGGTTCTTTTCCTCGGCTATTGCCTGAATAGCCACTGCTAGTTGTTTAAAGTCCATATCCATAAGTCGCTTTGCTCCCTTTATCATTTAGCCTGTCACCTGTGACAATTTGTGTTACCTTACGAAAAAAGCCGACCTGTCGGCCGACCTTGTAACGTTATTCATTGTAGCAACTTACCTTATGCCTGTCAAATAATAAGGGTCATGCTTTGGGACGGTTTGTATGTCGCTATGGGTGGATATCCTCCCTCGTCTTCAAACCTTGCAGCACAATATTCGGCTTCAGTTACTTCTTCGCGCACTTGGCGCAAATATCGAAACTGAACCGCTGCATTTGCCAATGCAAATAATGCACCGTAAGCTAGTGGGGAGCTAGTGAACACCGGCCACGACTGCTCATGGAGTGCAGAACGAATCATTTTTTCGTAGGGGCTCACAACATGCCCTGGCGTCTTGAGCGCATAGGCACTGCTAATCATAATATCCTGAATACCTTCCATGTCTTCATTGGCGTGTACCGAATGCGCAAATCTACCCAACGCCAGCCGTATAGTTCTATCCACGATATGCACGGCCTTTTCACCCCTCAAATGCGTATTCGGCAACCCAAGCGCCGCAATGTTCCCGGCATATACTGCAATATGCCTCGTATGAGGGTTATACGTCGCACCTGTTGTAATACCGCGTAAATTCTGTCCGTTCTCATTAAGCTCATTTCTCACCTCATCAGATATCCCACGCATACTCACTGTAAGACTGTCTATATCTGCGGCAGGAACATCCGCATCTCTCAGCAATCGCCACGCGTTAGCACCTGTTATGTGACAGCCGGGCAGCGTGAGCATAGCTTGGATATCTGTTTCAAAATGCGGTCCTCCATTTGCATTAACAATATTTAGAGGCGTGCCTTCCATATAAATCATAGTACGTATTATACAACATATTATGTATGGCGCAACTAATATTTCGTTGTGTACTTATGCTAGACTGTAGCCATGAGTAAATCTGTGACGCGGTTATACAATCAGTTTCAGCCAGAGGAATATAAGCTAGAGATTCGGCTGGACGAAGCAGCTATGCGGTTTTCGGGGCGAGTAAGAATTACTGGCAAAAAAGTGGGCCGGCCAAGCAAGCGGCTGACCTTTCATGCCAATGGCCTAAAGGTCACCTCTGGCAAAATTACCATCCGAGACAAAAAGGGCGAACGAGAACTACCTATTAGTCGAATCAACGCTCAGAAAACATTGCATGAAGTTCGTCTGCACAGCAATGAAATGGTGTACCCAGGGTTTTACACGGTCGAAATGACTTTTGAGGCGCCAATTACCAACGGCATGACAGGAGTATACCCTTGCTACTGGAAAGACGCCGAGGGCAACGAACAAAAACTATTTGCCACTCAGTTCGAAAGTCACCATGCCCGCGAGGCTTTTCCCTGCATAGATGAGCCCGAGGCAAAGGCGGTGTTTCAGCTAACGTTGACTACCCAAAACGATGTTGAGGTGCTATCGAATACACCCGTAGCAAAACAGGAAAGAATTACGTATGAAGAATGGCGAACAAATTATGGGGGCGAGACGCAGCTTAAAAATACGTCATGCAACATTCTTCATACATCATTCGAGCCAACGCCCAAAATGTCGACGTACTTGCTGGCTTTTGTGACCGGTGACATGCACAAAAAATCGGCCAAAACAAAGTCTGGTGTGGAGGTAAGTGCCTGGGCTACTTCCGTACAACCCCTAGAATCGCTCGACTTTGCGCTCGACGCCGCCACCCGTAGCATCGAATATTTCGAAGACTATTTTGGCGTGCCCTACCCGCTCGCCAAAGCCGACCACGTGGCCCTGCCCGACTTTAGCAGCGGTGCCATGGAAAACTGGGGGCTTATAACCTACCGCGAACGTGTTTTGCTAGATTACCCTGGTCAAACCAGCCAAAGCACCCGCGAGTACATCGCCCTCGTGGTAGCGCACGAAACCAGTCACCAGTGGTTCGGTAACCTTGTTACTATGCGCTGGTGGGACGACCTGTGGCTGAACGAATCATTCGCTAACATGATGGAATACCAGTGCGTTGACAGCATGTACCCAGAATGGCACGTGTGGAACATGTTTATTGCCAGCGAGGGCCTGAGCGCCTTCCGCCGAGATGCCACGGCGGGCGTGCAACCTGTACATGTCGATGTAAACCACCCCGACGAAATCAGTACCTTATTTGACCCGAGTATTGTCTACGCCAAGGGTGGGCGCTTGCTGTACATGCTTAAAAACTACATTGGCGAAGAAGCTTTTCGCACTGGACTGGCAGCGTACTTCAAGAAACACGCCTACGGCAATACCGTTGGAAATGACCTGTGGCAGGCTTTTAGTGCAGCCAGCGGCAAAGACATTGCGGCCTTTATGAACCCTTGGTTACAGCGCTCTGGCTTCCCGGTGTTGCATGTTTCACAGGGTGACAAAACGGTTGAACTGCGCCAGGAACAGTTCCTCGATGACCGTGAAAAAGCCGACGCAGCTCGGCTGTGGCCCGTACCGCTTTTTGCAAGTGAACCCCTAGAACCAGCCCTGTTTGAACAACAACAGCTAAAGGTGCTAGTAAAAGACACCAACCCACACCTTTTCAACACGGGGGCACGCGGCCATTACATCGTCCACTATCAATCACCCGCAACCAACACATACATTACGTCACTTATTAAAAAACAATCTGTTCCAGAGCCTGACCGTTTGATGTTACTGAGTAACAGTGCCATGCTGGCCCGCGCTGGCTACCAAAACTACGGCGAAACCATGCAGCTTCTAAGCGCCTACGAAAACGAAGCAAGTGAACCCGTGTGGGATAGCATTGCACTCATTATGGGCGAGGTGCGACGGTTTATCGACAGCGATGAAACGCTCGAAACGAAGCTGAAGGCATTTACCAAAACGTTCATTCAGCAACAATACGCACGCCTTGGATGGGAAGGCAAACCAGGCGAAACCACCGCCGACCAAAAACTGCGTGCCATGATAATTGGACTGGGGTGTTACGCCGAAGACGAAGCAGTCTTAAAAATTGCTCGTGCAAAAATGCACGATTTTATGGCAAAACAAACGCCTTTGCCCCCCGAGTTACGCAGCCTCATAATGGGCGTTCTCGTAAAAGAAAACGACTCGGAAACATTTGAGTTCCTTCTGAACCTGCACGACAGCACGCAAAATAGCGAACTGCGGAGCGATACGTGCGACGCCCTGACAGCCACGCGTGATCCAGAGCGCGCTAGCCAACTGCTGGCCCGCCTGAAAGACAGTAAGCTTATTAAGCCGCAAGATGTTGACCGCTGGCTGATTTACCTTATGCGCAATCGCTACACCCGTGATGTTGCCTGGCAGTGGATGGTCGACGAATGGTCATGGCTGCAAAAAACGTTCGAAAACGATAAGTCCTACGACTACCTGCCCCGCTACGCCGCTAGCTGTGTGAACACTCGCGCCTACGAGCAAAAATACCACAATCTGTTCCAAAGCAAACTTGACCAACCCATGCTAAAGCGCAATATTACCATTGGCTTCGAGGAAATCGCCAACCGTCTTGCTTGGTTAGAGCGCGATTTGCCCAGTATACAAAGCTTTTTTAAAGTGTAATGTTTTCGAGCAGCGCTGTAACTTCATAATCGGCGCCCGCTACTTCTACTGCGCCCAAACAATATTCACCCTTATGTTGCTCTTGCGCCACGTATAGTTCGGCCGCAAAGCGCATTTGCTGTAACTTTTTGGGGGTTATGTAGTCTAGCCCACGACCTTGCCAATCTGTTTTGCGATGTTTCACCTCAAAAAACACCAGTGGGCCTTTGGGGCGAAAACGTGGCTGTTTTTGAGCCACTATGTCTATTTCGGCCCGTTGATGGCGCCAGTTTAACTGTAGAATAGTATAACCGTGGCGCGTAAGGTATTCTGCGGCAACTTTTTCGGCTTGGTGACCTGTTGCGTAGTTCGTCATGTCAAAACCTTTGTCATCTTATATAAAAGCGAAAAATATGGCCTCAAAACTGTATTTATGATAGCAGATAGTAGAGGATCCTTTCGCCGCTTAGAGTGCAAACGCACGCACTGGGGCAAACGACTTTCGATGCATATCAGTTACGCCGTGTTCTTTTAGGGCTGCAATGTGAGCGGCGGTGCCGTAGCCGACATGTTTTTCGAAACTATACCCAGGGTATTGTGCGGCCATTTCGGCCATGTAGTTGTCTCGGGCGACTTTGGCAACGATGCTGGCCGCACTCACTGCGGGGTAGGTGTCGTCTGCCCGAACGACGGCTGCTATGTTTTGAGTGCGAAGACCTTGTACGTGTGAAAAATAGTTTATGTTACCGTCAATAATAATCTTATCGTAGCTGACACCACTTTGGTGTAATTTTTTGACAGCCCGCAGCATGGCAAGCTGAACGGATTTTGTAAGCCCCATGGCGTCAACTTCATCTGGGGTGACCCAACCAACACCGTAGGCCACCGCCTGGGAACGAATTTGAACATCGAGCCGTTCGCGCTGTTTTTTACTGAGCCTCTTGCTATCCCGCAACACCGTTGCCCCACCTTTGGGAGCTTTGGGAGGACAGTCCTCCCAAAATGGTTTTGAGGGTAAGATTACGGCGGCAGCCACGAGGGGGCCTGCCCAACAACCCCGCCCCACTTCATCAATCCCCACGATTATGTTATTCATCACACTCAAAGTTTCGTGCAATCACATACGCCAAATAAAAACTCAGGGCGCCAATGGTGTTGGCTACCAAGTCCCACGAGGTGTCGGCTATGCCCATCGGCATACGCCCCAGCCAAAAAATGACAATTTCAAATAGCTCATTCATAACACCAAGCGTGCAAACGAGCGCGAACAGCGACGCTACTTCAACTAGTGCATTTTGAAAGACGATCCTTTTCGCTCGCACAATGTAGAGCCACAAAAAGCCACTAAAAAACCCGCCGCCCACGAGGTGGGTCATAAACTGCGTTTCGGTACCATGCACCAATGGAGATGGCAAAAAATACGATATAAAAAATAAACTACAAGCCGCAATCAGCCACCCCTGCTGCTTGCGCCCCGTTTTTAATAGTCGAGGGGTCACGATGTAGACAATGAGCGGCACGAGAATGGAAATTAAAAGTGTTAGCATTGTCTTTAAAGTATACCCTAACCATTCAACTACGCATGTTTATATATAAAAACAACCCGCAACATGTGCGGGAGTTTTTCGTTCGTGGGCGCTAGACTATTTAGCCTGGGCTTCGGCATGGCGTGCCTCGACCTCGGCAGCTTTTTTGTCGAGTTCAGCCTGCTCTTTGGCTTTAAGCTTGGCTTCGGCCTCGGCGGCTTTAGCCTTTTCGGCAGCTAGTTTCTTTTCTTCCTCTTCGGCATGGCGGTCAACTACACCATTTACCTCTTGGCGGTCAAAGTCAACGCTTTGTAAGCGGGCTGACTTGCCAGTTAGTTTGCGCATGTAGCTAAGGTTGTTGCGGCGCACTTTACTACGCTTGGTAACTTCTATTTTGAGCACAAGCGGGCTGTGGAGCAAAAAGCTCTTTTCGACCCCTACACCGCTGGCAATACGGCGAACCGTAATACGACTGGTGTGGCTTTCGCGGCGATCACAACGTATGACCAAACCCTGAAAAATCTGCACGCGTTCTTTGCTGCCTTCTTTAATTTTTTGGTGCACTTTAACTGTATCGCCTGAGCGTACATCGACGATGGCACCCTTTTTAAACGTCTGTTCCAACTCTTTAATGTATTCCATATCCGTAAGATTGTACCCTATATCACCCCTGAACGCAACCCCAAGAGTTCGCTTTCATGATTTGCAGCGATCGCTTGACGAACTGCGCTATTTTGCAGCTCTTTAACAACATATTGTGTTCTGACTTTTTCAGGCATACCACCCCACAAACCAAATGTAATGTCGTTACTAACTGCAAAATCTAAACATTCGTCTACGACAGGGCACACTTTACAAAAATTTAAAGCCGTAGTCTCACGAGCACGCTTTTTAAGACCCCGTTCACCCTCCTGGTAAAAAAACAACTCCGGATCAGCGCCCAGACATGCCGCGTTGTCTTGCCACGAACCATTTGAAACTTCACCTCGATATTCACGCATCATGCATACTATAAATATTTATTATAGGCTACGCAAATTGATTTTTGAGGTTAACCAACCACGCGGAAGACTTCTTCCATGGTGGTGCGGCCAGCCACCACGTGTAGCACGGCGTCTTGAAGCATGGTACGCATGCCACTCGCGCTCGCGGCAGCCTCGATTTCTTGGGCCGAAAGCACTTTGGTGTGAGTTTCGAGTAAAGTGCGGATTTCGCCCGTCATACGGAACTGTTCGCGAATGGCAATCTGCCCCTTAAAGCCGTAGGGGTTTTCGGCTGATATGCCTGGTTTATAGAGCTTGAGGCCCTCTAGACTTGGTTTTTCGGCGCCTGCGGGTAGGCTATCAATAACTTCTTTAATAGTTTTGAGTTCGGCCTCGCTTGGCTCATAAGCTTCTTTGGTCGTGTCGTCGAGCTGGCGAATCAAGCGCTGCGCCATAACCAGTCGTATAGCCGACACAAACAGTGGGTTCTGGCCAACTACATCACTCAGTCGCGTTAAAGCAGCCGCAGCCGACGAGGCATGGAAGGTCGCGAGTACCAAGTGACCCGTTAGACTAGCTTGCAGAGCGGTCTTAGAGGTGTCGTTGTCACGGATCTCGCCGACCATAATAATATCTGGGTCAAGCCGCAAAATAGCCCGTAACTTGTCGGCAAAACTGCCATCATCGCCACCTTCTTTGGACTTAATGGGAATTTGGGTAATGCCCTCAAACTGGTATTCCACCGGGTCCTCAACCGTAATAATTTTGCGTTCATCGCTCGCTAAACTGTTGAGCATAGAATAAAGCGTGGTGGTTTTGCCCGAACCAGTCGGGCCAACAATCAGCACAAGTCCACTCGGCTTGGCAATAATCTCGTCTACCACCGCACGCTGGTCGGGCAGCAGGCCGAGACGATCGAGGTTATACATAGAACGGTCCATGTTAAACAGGCGCATAACAACATCCATGCCATGAATGGTTGGTACGGTTTCGAGGCGGACGTTCACATCAACTTGCGTGCCGTCGGCCATAGTTTCGTTGTGTGCAATATGCCCTTGTTGGGCGTAATCGGCGTTGGTGCTAACATTACCAGCGCTGGCAATGGCGCCAATCAACACACGGTATTTGTCGTGGTCTAGCCGAGCTACGGGGTGCAGAACACCATCGATACGCAGGCGAATACGGGCATCGTTAACCTGCGTTTCGAGGTGAATGTCGCTGGCATTCAAACGGTGCGCCTGACTTACCAAATAGGCTAGCATGTCGTCGGCTCGCACCTGACTGAGCATTTCCGAAACTTCATTTACCAAACGGTCGTTGCCCTCGCTGGCCTTCTGAATAGCAATATCTTGGTAGACAACCTGTTTTGGCGGGTCATATAAGTTCATGTATTCGCGGTAGCCAGCTTCAGAAATGAGGTTAAAGGCTACTTTTTGGTCGGTGTAATGGGCTGTCAGTGCGTTCATGGTTTGCTGAGAGGTAGTAGTCGTAATGCCAAAAAGTATGTTGCTTTGGTCTGCCTGAACAGGAATAATGCGGTACTGGTGCATTTGTTCATTAGTAAGGATTTCTTTAAATAACGGCTTATCAATAAGCAACGCCGTGTTTAAATAAGGCACCTGTAGCACTTGGGCGCGCCGCTCGGTCGCCTGCTCTTCGTCTCGTCTGGCATCTTGACTCATATGCTTGGTAGTATAACTGGTTATGGTTTTTGGCGAAAGGTTTTGCAAGGGTTTTACGACCCATGGTCTCAGACTTTGACTCAGTTCGACAGGTGTGTCACGCGCGAGGTATACTATCGCTTACAGTGAGAGATATTGTTATTATTGCCCATGATATACGAAGCACACACAATGTGGGGGCGCTGCTCCGCACCGCGGAATGTTTAGGTGTGCAAAAAGTGTACCTGACAGGCTATACGCCCTACCCTGTGCAGCCAGACGACGACCGTCTGCCGCACGTTGCGCAGAAACTAACGAGTCAAATTCACAAAACCGCACTCGGTGCCGAACAGCTCGTAACTTGGGAACATCAAGCGGAGGTTGTAGATACACTAGACCGTTTACAAAAAGAAGGCTACGCCATTGTTGCTCTTGAACAAACGGCAGATAGCTTTGCTCTACCAGCTTGGGTGCCACCGCAAAAAATTGCTCTACTACTTGGGCGTGAAGTTGAGGGTATTGAGCAGCAACTTCTAAAAAGGTGTAGTTTCACCGTAGAAATTCCGCAGCAAGGCCAAAAAGAATCGCTCAATGTCGTGCAGGCCGCCGCCATTGCTCTGTACCATGTTCGATTTGCGCCTTTTAGTATGTAATGCTATAGTTCTTACGTATATAACCATAACCAAAACATATGACGTTAGCAAAAAACAAACCACGACGTTCGCCCACACCAAACCGTAAAAGAGTCGCTCGACACCATAAACAAACCCGCAGCTATGCCCAGCCGTATTGGCCGTACCTGCCGATAATTGCCATCATTACACTGGGAATTGTTTGCAACTCCTGGTTGACCAACATCAACCGCAGTGTACTTGGTTACGCTACGAGTATGAGCGTAAGTGGCCTTTTAAGCGGCACCAATGACCAACGAGCTGCCAATGGACTTGGGCGCCTTGCATTAAACAGCGTGCTGTCTCAGGCCGCGCAAAACAAAGCCAACGACATGGTGGCACGAGACTATTGGTCGCATAATACTCCCGACGGTCAAGCACCCTGGACGTTTATAGTCGCCGTTGGGTATAGTTACCAAACTGCTGGCGAAAACTTGGCTTATGGGTTTTCGACCGCAGGCGACACCATAACAGGCTGGATGAACAGCCCAGGCCACCGAGCAAACATTTTGAACACCACCTTCCAAGAAGTTGGTTTTGGGGTTGCGAATTCGCCCAATTATCAAAACGGTGGGCCAGAAACCATTGTGGTCGCCATGTACGCCCAGCCGACTGTGGTTGCTGCACCAGCCCCTGAACCATCACCAGCGCCAGCGCCTACGCCAGCTCCAGCACCAGTTACAACCGCCCCAACCACTCGAACCACACCCACACCAGTGGCAACCAAGCAAGCAACCCCCACTACTGCACCAGCACCTCAAGCCGCCCCAGAAACACCCGCCGAAACACCCACAACCCAGCCAGCGCCAGCACCAGACATTGAGTTGCCTAAAAATGCAACCAAACAAGGCGACTCACCAGTTGCCGCCAAAGCTGCCGACACGGTCGCTCCACAAAAAATTAGTCGCGTGCAGCTACTTGCTGCCAGTAATGTTGGCTGGAGTCAGTTTGCCGTGAGTATGGTAGCCAGCATTGCGCTCTTAGCCTTCTTGCTGCGACATAGCCTAGCTTGGCACAAAGTACTCACTAAAGGCGAGCAGTTTATATTGCATCATCCTATTCTCGACATCAGCTTTATCGCGCTTGTAGTGCTTGGGTACATACTGCTACAAACAACAGGTACTATCCGCTAAAGCTTATTGGACTTTCACGTTTTCGGCGCCGACGAGCTCGCTAAATTCAGCAATAATTTCGGCTGTATCTGTCACCCTGCTTGGCAGTTTTACGGCTTGTTTGGCAGTATCGGGTCCAAGCACTAGTACAACTTCGTGGTGGCCAGCATTTGTGTCGACAATTTGTTTAAGGCGCTGTAATAGTTGTGTGTCATCGCTTTTTTGTAACCGAATGTAAAGGCGCCGCGGCTTGGCAGATACTTCGGTTGTTGCCGATGTCTTCTTTGAGGTTTTGGCTTTAGAGGCTTTGGGCACCCGAGGCTTACGACCAGTTGCCTGGTAGGCCGCAGCTTGCTCATGGGTAACTTCACGCGCATCGTCAACCAGCAATTTTATTTCCTTGCCAACCGTACCCTCGCGGTCCTTGGTGCTTATTTTGCCCCGTACAATCACAATGCGGTCGCGTTCCCACAAACCAATCGTTTGCTGGTAGGCCGACGGAAAAAGTATAACCTCTAGGTCGCCATGTTCGTCCTCTATTTTTACAAAAGCCATCCGCTGGCCCTTTTTAGTCGTTATTTCACGCATTTCTGTTACTACGCCGCCAACGACCACAGCCTTACCCTCGTGGTCGGTATGAAGCGTACTGAGCGGAATAGTCTTTTCGGCCAGAAGCGCCGAAAATGCCTCGAGAGGCTGCTGGCTTAAGTACAACCCCAGCAACTCGCGCTCCCATCCTAAAAGTTCTCTTGGACTATGTTTTGTTTCGGGAGGATGGAGTTTAAGTGTTGGTTTAGCCGACACACTGTCTTCTATGAGGCCGCCAAATATGTCGGTTTGGCCACTGGCCCGTTCCTTTTGTAGTCGTTGACCGTACGCAAGTATAACGTCAAGGTTGTGGAGCACAGTTGACCTATCGAGAAACGAATCAAACGCCCCTGACCGCGCCAAACTTTCGAGCGCTTTTCGGTTTACAACCCGTGTGTTCACGGCGGCAATAAAATCCTCGATGCTCGTAAACGCCCCATTTTCACGCGCCCGCGTTATTTCATCGACCGCGCCGTGACCCACGTTTTTGATGGCGTTCATGCCAAAGCGAATTTGTTTTTTGTCTTTTATAATCGCAAAGTCACCAAACGATTCATTTATATCGGGGGGCAGTACGCGTAACCCCATTTTTTTACATTCGGCTATTTCTATACTTAAGCGGTCGGTGTCGTCGTAGTCGCTGGTCATGAGCGCCGCCATAAATGCGTCGGGGTAATGTGCTTTTAGGTAAGCTGTTTGGTAGCTAATCATGCCGTAGCAGGCAGAGTGTGATTTGTTAAAGCAGTAGTCGGCAAACCCTAGTAGATCATGCCAAAACTTTTCAATAACTGGCCGTGGCACGCCGTTTTTCACCGCCCCTTCTACAAATTTAACCTGCATTTTATTCATGACATCGTGCTTTTTTTTACCAATGGCTTTGCGGAGCGTATCGGCCTCACCACCTGTAAATCCACAGACGTCGCGGCTAATTTGCATCACCTGTTCCTGGTACACCAGCACACCAAACGTAGTGGAAAGTGCATTTTGCATAAGTGGGTGAGCGTAGACCGTTGGCTCGAGGTTGTTTTTGCGCTTTATAAAACTATCGGTTAGCCCCGCGCTGAGTGGCCCCGGTCGGTACAGTGCACCCATGGCAATCACATCGTCGAATTCGGTGGGCTTTAGGTCTCGCAAATAGCGCTTCATGCCGGCCGATTCAAACTGAAACACGCCCGTTGTGTCACCCCGCTGCAAAAGTTCAAAGGTTTTCGTGTCGTCCAACGGAATGGCGGTAATATCTATTTCGACACCGTACACTTTTTTTATAATACGCAGCGCATTTTTGATGATAGTCAGGTTAGAGAGCCCCAAAAAATCCATCTTGAGCAAGCCAATTTCCTCAATTTGGTTCATGGGGAACTGCGTGGCTACCACACCTTTTTGAGCCTGTTCAAGTGGCACATATTCAACGAGTGTATCGGGCGCAATCACCACGCCGCAAGCGTGTACACCGTGGCTGCGCACCGTGCCTTCCAAAATCATGGCGTAATCAATGACCTGCTTGCTGACTTCGTTGGTTTCGTACTCTCGCCGCAGGTCTACGTCTTCTTTAATAGATTTTGCAAGTGGAATGTGGCGACCCTGGACGGGTGCCGGAATCATTTTGGCTAGACGATCGGCGTCGGCGTAGGGTACCTGTAGCACGCGTGCAACATCGCGCACGGCGTTGCGAGCAAACATTCGACCAAACGTCACGATGTTGGACACACGGTCATGGCCGTATTTGTCGGCGCAATAGGCAATAACTTCATCGCGGCGCGAGTCTTGAATATCGACGTCAATATCGGGCATGCTTATACGGTCGGGGTTTAAAAATCGTTCAAAAAGCAGCCCGTATTTTATGGGGTCAAGGTCGGTTATGCGCACGGCGTAGGCAATGATTGAACCAGCCGCACTACCACGGCCTGGCCCAAAAATAATCCCCTTTGCTTTGCCCCAGTTTATAAAATCTTGCACGATCAAAAAGTAGCCGTTGAACCCCATGCCATCAACCACGCTAAGCTCGTATTCGGCTCGCTCCAGCACTGGCTTGGGTATTACTTTTTTTGCGGCTGTCACCGAAAGTTCTTTGGCTTCTTCCTCTTTGACGCCACCGTAACGCCAGGCCAAACCACGGTAGGTCAGCGTATCGAGAAACGATTTTTCGGTCTCACCCTCTGGTACGGGAAACTTTGGAATTAAAATATTACCCAGTTCAATGGTAACCTCACAACGCTCTGCCAGCACGCGCGTACTGGCTATAACTTCGGGGTGGTCTTCGCCCCAACGCGCAATCAGTTCATCTGGCGGAATAACGTGCAGTTCATATTCTTTCAAGCTCATGCGCTTTTCGTCGGCCAAAAATGCGCCTGTGCCAACACATAGCAAAATTTCGTGCGCGTCTTGGTCGGCGTGGCGTAAATAGTGTGCGTCGCAGGTTACCACCACAGGAATATCCAGCTCTTTGGCAAGCTTAAAAACACCGTCATTCACTTGTTTTTGCTGCACACTGTGTGACGGCGCGTCTGGATGACCATGGTCTTGCACCTCGAGGTAATAGCGGTCTCCAAACACCTTTTTGTACCACTCTGCAACCTCTTTGGCCTTAGCGTAATCGTCGTTCTTAAGAGCATCGCCTACTTCGCCACCCATGCAAGCACTCATGACAATCAGGCCTTGGCCGTACTGCTCAAGCAACTCATGGTCAACCCTGGGGAAATAATAAAAACCTTCCAAGTTGGCAATGGTGCTGAGTTTCATAAGGTTTTGATAGCCCGTATTGTTCATAGCTAGCAAAATCAGGTGAAAACGATTTTTGTCTTTCTGGGGGTCTTTGTCGGTATGGCGGCGAGCGGCTACGTATGTTTCTATGCCAATTATTGGTTTAACATCTTGAGCCTTACACTCCTTATAAAACTCAATAGCACCACTCAAGGTACCGTGGTCTGTCATAGCCACGGCTGGCATGCCCTGTTCTTTGGCAAACGCCACGAGTTCCGGAATTTTGGTCAACCCATCAAGCAAACTAAACTGCGTATGATTATGCAGATGCACATAATCCGAAGGCCTTAAAGCCCTATCCCCCACTCTCTTGCTATCCGTTTTTGCTGTCGCCATAGTGTATATCTTGTCATGCTGAAAGAAGTTGAAGCATCTTCCCATTTCTCAGAGAAGATCCTTCACTTTGTTCAGGATGACAGTGCTGTCCCCTCACTTGTCCCTAGAATTATACCGTACGCACAGCCTAACCGTCAGCATCAGTTTTACAACGATAGCTCAAGAAGCGAACAAATTACCATCATACAACGCCTACTGAAGCCTTTTGACAGTCCGACAAACGACTATTTCTTCAAATAATTGCGGAGATTTTCGACGGCTTTGGTGGCTTCGGCAATGGCTTTTTTAAGGTCTTTGTCATCAGCACCGCCATCGTGTAAGCTACTTAGCATTTCACGAGCCTTTTCCTTGGCTGTCTTACCCTTTGAAACCGCTTCGTCAAGCGACTTTTGCCCTTTGCCACGAAGTTCAGCCAGCTTGTCGCCAGCATCAGTCAAAACATCGCCCAGTTCGGTATGAAGTTTTTTAAGCTCTTTTTCGGCCGCGGTGTAAGTTTCGTTAGCCTTTACTTTTATATCTTCGCGCGTTTCTTTGCCGCTCTTGGGAGCTGTAAGTAGTCCAGCGACATAGCCTGCAATTGCTGTAAGTACCGCGCCAAGCGCAAGTTTGCCAGCCACGTTTTGCTTTGGTTCGTCTTTTTTGAACATGTTATTTCCCTTTCAGTTTAGTTGCTGTTGCTACGAACTTCATAAGTAGTTTTATAATGCCCACGGCACCGGCATTTTTGGCGAATGTTTGGCCAAGCTCCTCGGCGCGGTCTACCAGTGCTCCACCTTTGGCGGCGACTTCTCGAAGCGTTTTTACCAGCTTATACACCAGTACCGCAGTAACAATGGAAATTACTAAAAATATCCCGAGCAGTACGCTCAACACCACAACTATAATTTCAAATGCATCCATATTGCTTACTATACCATTCCTTTGAGAGGTTAAACAGTGAGCTGGCTCACTTTTGTGACATCGACTTTAAAAGTTCAGTGAGTTGTTCGTGAAACTGCTTGCCAAGGTCTTTGTGACGCAAGCCAAACTCTACCACAGTCATCAGGTATTCTAGCTTATCACCGGTGTCGTAGCGGCGGCTGTTTTCCATAACACAGCCGAAGAATGTATGACCGTCTTTTAGCATTGGGTCAACTAGGCTAGTCGCCACATAAAACTCTTCGCCAGCGGGTAATCCAGTAATGCCTTTGTCGATGTATTTGAGCACTGCTGGGTCAAACAAATAGCTGCTCACCTGTGCGTAGTTAGAAGGAGCTTTTGCTTTACCCGGCTTTTCGACCATGCCACTCATTTGCAGCACACCGTCACGAACTTCTTGGCCAGCCAAAATACCGTACCGATCAAACTCTTTTTCAGTTTGTATTTTCATGCAAGTCGCAATACTACCGCCAAGTTCATTATACAAGTTGATCATTTGGGTAAAGGTATTTGGTTCTGACACCACAAGGTCATCGGCATATACAAATATAAACGGTTCATCGCCAATAAGGTGGGCAGCGTTGGCAATTGGTGTTGCGTTGCCGTACGGGCCTTTTTGACGCACGTATATAAAGTTTGCCATGTTGGCTAGTTTTTCCATTTCAGTAATAAAATGTGCTTTTTTGGGGCCGCCAGCTCGGATATTTACCAGCAAGTCTTCGTTTGGCACATCGAAGTGGTCTTCTATGGCGCGTTTACTGCTACTGCCTACAATAATAATATCTTTAATGCCCGCCGCAACTAGGTCTTCTACGGCATACTGAATAATTGGTTTGTCGATGAGCGGTAGCATTTCCTTCGGCATGGCTTTGGTTTGTGGTAAAAACCGCGTGCCAAACCCCGCCGCAGCAATAACTGCTTTTGTAACTTTTTTAGTCATGTGGGCCTCCCTTGGCATTTACACTTCATCTTTGCTGCCTATTATACGCCTAATTGTTCTTTAATGAGTTTCGTGGCCAGCGCTGGGTTGGCTTTGCCGGCAGACTGTTTCATAACCTGCCCTACTAAAAAGCCAATAGCTTTCATTTCGCCGTTTTTAACATCTTCCGCCGCTTTGGCGTTACTGGCAAGGACTGCGGCAACAATTTCGGCAATCGCACCCTCATCGCTTTCCTGTAGTAGGTTTTTGGCTTCGGCAACTTTTTGAGGATCGGCACCCGTTTTTAACACTTCGGCTAGCACTTCTTTGGCGGCCGTAGAACTCAGCTTGTTCTCGGCAACCATGTGGCTAAGCGCAATCAGTTGTGTGTCGTAATTCACCTGGGATTGCACTTTTTCATCTGTTGACTCATCTGCATTTTGGTTTTCCGTATCATCATTGGCTGGCTGCATCACCCAAAAAGCAATACGCCGCGCGTGTTCTGGGCCAGCGGTGTCAAAAATACGTGCTACCATGTGCGCCGTCTGAGGCACGGCAATAATATCTTCTATAACCGCGGGATCAAGCCCCATGGTTGCAAACTTTTGCCTGTAGTCATTTGGTAGGAGCGGCATAGAGTTTTGGATGGTTGAAACGTAGGTGTCGTCGAGCAAGACAGGTGGCAAGTCGGGGTCGGGCATGTAGCGGTAGTCGTGCGCGTCTTCTTTGGTACGCTGGCTAAAGGTAGCTTGTTTGTCGTCGTCCCAGCCGCGTGTTTCTTGTACGATAGCTTCGCCCTTTTCCAGAAGTTCAATTTGGCGATTAACCTCAAACTCGACTGCTTTTTCTATGCTTTTGAAACTATTGAGGTTTTTGGTTTCGGTGCGCGTGCCGAGTTCACCCGTTTTGCTGACCGAAACATTTACGTCAAACCGCATGTTGCCATAGTACAGGTTGGCCTCACTGACCTCCGCGTAGCGCATTAGCAAATACAATTCGTGGGCGTACGCCTTGGCTTCGGCGGCAGAGTGCATGTCTGGCTCGCTGACGATTTCGAGTAGCGGCGTACCAGCACGGTTTAAGTCGACCAGGCTATAATCGCTGCCGGCTGGGTGAGTTGACTTGCCGGCGTCCGCCTCCAGGTGCGCTCTGGTAATGCCGATTTTTTTGCTCGTGCCATCCAGCACAATGTCGACATGACCGCCCAAAATAATTGGCTCGTCAAACTGAGTAATTTGGTAGCCCATGGGGAGGTCTGGGTAAAAGTAGTGCTTGCGGTCAAATTTACTAAAGGTTTGCGGCTGGCTATTGAGCGCAAACGCAGCCTTACTGGCAAGCTCTACGGCCTTTTCGTTTAGCACTGGCAAAGCACCAGGCAAACCGAAGTCTATGTGATTAACTAATGTGTTTGGCGCGGCTTCGCGGGCGTCATTATCTGCCCCGCTAAAAAGCTTAGTTTTAGTTTTAAGCTGTACATGACACTCTATGCCTATGGTGACGGTGTACATGGAACGGGGGTCGGCAGATATCATACAGTTTTTCCTCTGGAGCTAGTGAATAAAGAATGATGAACGATGAATGACATATGTAGTATTTTATACATCATTCTCCATACACCATTTATAATACGTGGCTTTCTCATAACGCCCCCAGATCTTTTAGCGCGTGCCGTATGCCGAGCAGTGCGTCTTTGACATCACGCTCTTTGAGCTTAATGTCTTGTTCGTGGACCAGCTTGTTGCGCAGCTTGTGTCCAAACCATACATCATCGTTATTTTGAATATCGCGCTGGGCTGCTACTAAACGCTCGCCCATAGTTTTGCCTTTGTATTTGCGTGCCTTCAGAGCCTCGTCGAGTAGTTTATCGGCGTTGATGATTGCCAGCGGCCAGGTGGCTTTGTCTTTCAGCAGGCTCTGTAGTTGATGCCACTTGGCGTCATAATACTCAGTCTTGAGTTTTTTAGGACGCCGTTTTAGGAGTGCCGCAACGAGCACGAGTAGCAGCGCCACAATAGCCCCACCGACTGTTATGAAAGTTGTGTCAAAACTGATGCTCATGCCACCAACCTTTCGACGTGCGCGGCACAGTTCAGAAGTTGCCTGTCGTGTTTTTGGGCAGCGTATAGTTGGAGGCCCACGGGCAAGCCATCACTCAGGCCGCACGGAATGCTAATAGCTGGTATGCCCGCGAGGTTCGCCGAAACGGTCATGATGTCGGTAAGGTACATTTGCAGCGGGTCTTCGCTGTTGGCGCCAATTTTGAAGGCCGTCATGGGTGCCGTTGGGCCTATGAGGTAATCGACTTTCTGGAAGGCTTCGGCGAACTCGTTGATGACTTTGGTGCGCACGGTTTGGGCCTTTTTGTAATACGCGTCGTAATAGCCACTGCTGAGTACATAGGTGCCGATCATAATGCGCCGCTTGGCTTCCTTACCAAAGCCAACTTGGCGCGTGCGGGTGTAGCTGTCGTGTAGATCGGCTGCGTCTGGCGTGTGGTGGCCATAACGCTGCCCGTCAAAACGACTCAGGTTACTACTGACTTCGGCGGGGCACAACACATAGTACACAGCCAGACCGAGCGGCAACGAGGGTAAGCTCACCTCTGTTATTGTACCGCCCGCGGCGGAAATAGCCTCTATGGCTTGTTGAATTTGCGCCCGTACGCCAGGCTCAACACCCTCGCCCATGTATTCTTTAATAACGCCGAACGTAGCGCCACGCAGTGGTTCGGCGCTTTCGTCAACCACGTAGCTGGCAGTGTCGCGTGCAATGGTCGTAGAGTCGAGCGTATCTTTGCCAGCAATCACCTCCATAACGAGCGCAGCGTCTTCGACAGTTTGTGTGAGCGGGCCAATGGTATCGAGGCTACTGCCCATGGCCACCACACCACTACGACTTACTAGCCCATAGGTCGGCTTGTAGCCAACGCAGCCTGTAAAGCTCGCGGGCAAGCGAATCGAGCCGCCCGTGTCAGAACCGAGTGCAAACGGTGCTAGTTCGAGCACCACGGCAGCGGCCGAACCGCCACTCGAACCACCCGGCACACGAGTTTTATCCCGTGGGTTAAGCGTGGTAAAAAAGTCAGAGTTTTCGGTACTACTACCGTGGGCAAACGCGTCAAGGTTAGCCTTGGCCACGCAAATGGCACCTTCGGCTTCGAGCAGGTTTATAACCGTGGCCTGGTATGGTGCGTTGAAGCCTTTTAGTATGTTGCTGGCTGCCGTAGTTTCGGCGCCAAACACCAGCATGTTGTCTTTGGCTATAAATGGCACGCCCGCCAGTCGCCCGGCTTTTTTGCCCCTCGCAATTGTTTCGTCAACGCGTTTTGCCTGGGCACGAGCGGTCTCGGCAAGCGTGGCGATGACAGCGTTGAATTCACTGTGTTTCTCGATTGCCGCCAGCGACTGTTCTACAAGTTTGGTTGCCTTGACCTTGCCCGCATTTACTTCATCTGCAATAGTTGCAATCGGCTGCCAGGATTTCATGTACGAGCTCCTGTTCTATGGCGAGGCATGAGGCTCGAGGCACGAGACACGATTTGCACTGGAAGCAACTGGGTTTTGTGCTTGACTCTTGACTCTTGACTCTTGACTCTCATTACCCGATCATCCTTTTAACCTTTAGGTGGTCACTCTGCACGGCGGGCACATTGCGTAATAAATCGTGCGGTTTATAACCATAGTCAACAACCTCATCGGCGCGCGTTACATTCGTAAGACCTGTCACCTGGTTGGTCGGCTTAAGGCCGCTGACATCAACCGCCGAAAGCTGTTCTACGTAGCCCAAAATGGCACTAAGGTCACTTACATAGGCGTCTACCTCGTCACCCGAAAGAGATATACGAGCTAATTGAGCCAATTTTAATACATCGTCGCGAGAGAGCTTTGCCATTGCAGTACAGTATACCAAGTTCTTTTGTAACCTGACACCATTTATCTTTTAATGTTTTTATGTTATAATTAAATTATTACCCAGTATATTCAGTAAACTAAACTCCAGTGAACATATCGAAAGATCACACATGCGTTCCTATGACTGCCAACCATCAGGTCCTATGGCATAGTCATAATCTAGTAACACCCGCAGGGAATCACGGTAATGTAATCGTTGCGCCTCGCTATAAAGAGATGCTTTTCGATCATGTAGATGTTTTACTTGGGTTACAACATGCGTTGATGATACCGAAAGGCGAAGGAAGCTGGGCAAAAGTATCAAAATACACAACACTAGAAGGAACTTCACTGGCAATTAAGCGACCAAAAAATCGTGAAGATTGCGGTTTTCAGATTGGATTACCGGCAATGCGCGCAGTTGTATCATTGGCACACGGTATCGATTTAGTAAAACAACGAAACCCGCGAGAACTAAGCTCAACCTTCGAACGTTCAGATAAGAAATACCGCGTGGTCTTTGAAGCGCCCGAGCCAATGCTGGTATATGTTCCTGCTGTACGCTCAAACTCCGGGCCAATCACAACTATGGTCAGTGGGTTTATTGATGGCAAAGAAGCTACCTCTGATGAACTGCCACCAGCACAGGTATGTCGAGAAATCATGTCGATGGCCCTTGAAGCCAGTGGACTTGAATATGGTACTGGTGTTTGGCATGACATTTTCTCTAGAAGCAATAAACCAAGACCACAAAACCTCATGATTTCTCATCGCAACAACATTGGCGGAGGTGTAGAGCAATTACATATGGTTCCTATTGACCCATATGCGGAATCATCACTCGATTTCTAGGATTGAATGTAGGAGTTTAATCTTTTATTTTTTGGTCTGATACACTAGAGGTATGAAAAAACGTGTATGGTTGGTGGTGGGGCTCGTTAGCTTGATTGTTATTGTGGGCGCAGGTTGGGCTTGGCAAGCTCACCAAAACAAGCAAAAAGAAGAAGCGCGGCAAATAGCCTTGGCACAAGCAGCAGCCAGCGCATCCACGGGCAGCAAGCTGCCCAGCGATGGCACTACGGGCATTGTTATTAAAAACGATAGTGTCGTACCCTCTACGACCAGCCCAAACCAAAGCACCCCTGCGCCAAGCACCCCAACAGCCTCAACCAGTCCCGCAGCCAATCAGGGCGAAAAAGCCACCCTTAATCCATCCGAATTTGGCCAGTACGACAAGTACAAAACGGCGCAAAATGCCGTGTTTGCAGACATTGCAGTTGGCAGCGGTGCCGAGGCCACAGTGGGTAAAAAACTGGGCGTAAACTACCGTGGCTGGCTCACAAACGGCAGTATATTTGACCAAAATGTTGATGCCACTAAGCCGTTTAGCTTTACGCTTGGCGCAGGTTCAGTCATCCCTGGCTGGGAGCAAGCCATTGCGGGCATGAAAGTCGGGGGCGAACGGCTGCTTATTATCCCGCCCGCCGCTGGCTACGGCAACATACCCCAGGGTCCGATCCCTGCCGACAGTGTGCTCGTGTTTTATGTAAAACTCTTAGCAGCCCAATAGCTTGAAGGGTGATGTCTAGGAATAGACTAAAGGTGTTGACAGAACATATGAAGTTTTATATACTTTAGCATATGAAAACTTTAGATAAAACCACCATAAACGTGAAGCTCAGTAAAAAGCTTAAACAAGACGCCCAAGCGTTGGCAGACGAGCTAGGCATACCGCTCAGCACAGTGATGGTCGCTAACCTAAATGAATTTGTAAGAAGCCGCTCGCTGGTACTCTCAGCTCTACCACGCCTTAAGCCTGAAATCGAGTCAGAACTTCGGCAGGCTATCAGTGATTATCAGGATAGCAAAGAAATTTCTTCGGTGCTAACGAGCCAAAAGTCAATTGCCGACCATTTTCACAGCTTATGAACATTGTTGCTCACCGTCGATTTGATAAAATGTTTGCAAAACTGCCAGCAGCTACCCGTAACAAGGCTGTCTTGAGGTTACAGTTATTTGCCCAAGACCCACTTTCTCCAGCCCTTCGCAATCATGCGCTTCACACGCCCTACAAGGGCTGCTACAGCATAGACATCACCGGCGATGTGAGAGCAATTTACTATCTTATCGATGATACGACAGCGCTGTTTACCCACATAGGTACCCACAGCCAACTGTATCGATAGTTTGCGTACTATCTTGCCATGAAAAGCTTCGAGCGTTACTCCTTCATGCAGAAGGGCTTCGTATAAACAGAGATGATTTTTGAGCTACATTTTTGCTTTAATGTCATTTATGAGGTCGCGGAGTTCGGCGGCCTTTTCAAACTCTAGGTTGGCAGAGGCTAGGTCCATCTGGGCAGACAGGTCTTTAACGAGGCTCTTATATTCGTCTTTAGGAATTTTCTTAAGGTCTAGTTTGGCGCGTTTGGCTTCTTCGGGCAAGTCGGTGTTCATGCGGCCTTCGACTGCACGGTTAATACCCTTGGGCGTAATACCGTGTTTTTGGTTATACGCTTCCTGGATTGCTCGGCGGCGAGTTGTTTCGTCGAGCGTTTTTTGCATGCTTTTGGTTACGCGGTCGGCGTACATAATAACTCGGCCTTTTTCATGGCGCGCGGCCCGACCAACTGTCTGAATCAGGGCTTGTTCGCTGCGCAAAAAACCTTCTTTGTCGGCGTCTAGAATAGCTACCAGTGAAACTTCGGGTAGGTCAAGGCCTTCGCGCAGGAGGTTTATGCCAACCAGCACATCGTACACACCCAGCCGAAGGTCTCGCAAAATATCCGTGCGGTCCAGCGTGTCGACATCGCTGTGCAAATACGCCACTTTAATGTTGAGTTCTTGCAAATATTCGGTTAAGTCTTCGCTCATACGCTTCGTAAGGGTGGTAACGAGCACGCGCTCGCCTTTGGCAATGGTGCCGCGAATTTCCGCTAGCAAATCGTCGATCTGTCCCTCGATGGGCCGAACTTCTATAGGTGGATCAAGTAGCCCGGTTGGGCGAATAACTTGCTCGGCGGGTGCAGGGCTGCGACTGATTTCGTATTCGGCGGGCGTAGCGCTGACATACACCACTTGGTTGACGTGTCGTTCGTATTCTATAAAGTTGAGCGGGCGGTTATCGAGGGCGCTGGGCAGCCGAAAGCCATGTTCTACCAGCACTTCTTTGCGAGCGCGGTCGCCGTTGTACATACCGCGCAGCTGCGGAATAGTCATGTGGCTTTCGTCGACCATCAACAGGTAATCGTCGGGGAAATAATCGAGCAAAGTAGCAGGTTGTTCGCCTGGTTCGCGGTTGGTCAAATAGCGGCTGTAGTTTTCGATGCCTTTTACAAAACCCGTTTCTTCCAGCATTTCGAGGTCGAAACGAGTGCGCTGTTCGAGCCTTTGAGCCTCGAGTAGTTTGCCTTCGCGCTTAAACTGCGCTAGGCGATCGGCGAGTTCTAGTTGGATCTGCCCAAGGGCAACTTTGAGTTTGTCCTGCGGGGTTACGTAGTGACTGCTCGGGAAAATTTTGTAGCTGTCGAGTTTGGCTAGAATTTCGCCTGTCAGCGGGTCGATGCGCGTAATCCGGTCTATCTCATCGCCAAAAAAATCCATGCGGTAGGCTAGTTCTTCACCCGCGGGGTACACGTCGACCACGTCGCCGCGTACACGGAAGGTTCCACGGCGGAAGTCCATGTCGTTGCGCTGATACTGAATGTCGGTGAGCTGCCTCAGCAGCTTGTCCCGCACGCGGCGTTCACCTACCTTCACGTCCACCGACAGGCCGTTGTAATCCTCGACCGAACCAATGCCATATATACAGCTTACGCTGGCCACAATCAGCACGTCTTTGCGGCTCAGCAAGGCATCGGTGGCGGCATGACGCAGCCGATCGATTTCTTCGTTAATGGCGCTGTCTTTTTCGATAAACGTATCGCTTCGTGCTATGTATGCCTCTGGCTGATAGTAGTCGAAGTAGCTTACAAAATAATGCACCGCGTTGTCAGGGAAAAATTGTTTAAACTCGTTGTATAACTGCGCAGCAAGTGTCTTGTTGTGGCTGAGTACCAGTGTTGGCCGCTGCACATTTTGCACCAGATTGGCCATAGTAAAGGTCTTACCGCTGCCCGTTACGCCCAGCAATGTTTGTTCTTTCACCCCATTTTTAAGGCCTTCAGTAAGTTGCTGAATAGCACTGGGCTGGTCGCCCTGCGGAGTATAGTCGCTCTTAAGCTGGAATTTTGCCATCCTTACATTGTAGCATTTTCCTTCTTACTATTCTCAAAACAAGCGTAAGCACGTACAATAGAGGGCAATGTCACACACACATACACACGAAAACAAAGTTTGGACAATGTCCGAAGAACAAAAAAAGGCGATTGCTAAATCGACGCGTGAACTCCGTAGTTGCGAAGAAGAATTCGAGGCAGCTTTTAAGATACTTAAGAAATACCCCAAGCGCATCACCTTTTTTGGCTCCGCACGGTTAAGCCCACGCTTTAAGTCGTATCAGTGGGCCGCCGACTTAGCGGGCGATCTCGCCCACGACGGGTTTGCCATTTTGTCGGGCGGTGGCGGTGGCATAATGGAAGCCAGCAACCGCGGCGCTTTTGACGAAGAGCTGGTTTCAATTGGCTTTAATATAAAATTGCCCCGCGAACAGCACCTCAACCCCTACACTACCGACGACCTGGCCTTCAACTTCTTTTTTACGCGCAAAGTTATGATGACATTTTACGCCCATGGTTTTGTGTACTTCCCCGGTGGCTACGGCACGCTCGACGAATTTTTTGAGGTTATTACGCTTATTCAAACAGGTAAAATGCCGCGTGTGCCTATAATATTGATTGGCAAAAAATATTGGCATCCCCTCGACAAATTTATACGCAAACACTTGCTAAAAAAAGACCTTATATCGCCCGGCGATCAACGGCTCTACACCATTACGAACGACATTCGCTATGCGCGAAAAATACTGAACGACGCCTACAATACTTGAGTAAAAAGCTCCGAACAACGCGCTTCAAACAATACCAAAATTCCAATTTTAATTCCAAAAACATCATTGATAGTGTACGCCTGGTTGGCCCTTTTGTTTAGAATTCGTTTAGAATTTGTAATTGATCCTAAGAAAACTCTAGTTCCGGTACGAGTTCGTTGCCAAAGCTTTTTGAAAGCATTGTTTCGAGGTTGCCATAATGTAAATAGCGCGCAAACAGTTGACGACCCAAGGCTTCTCGCATATGGTGAACAGTTCGTTCGGCGTACTCTAGGTGGTTACACACGCCAAGTGCAACATCGAGAATGTTAAGCGAAACTGCATTTTGAGAGTCGAGCAAACCAAGCGCATCTGTTTCTTGCCAAAAGGCCAATATTGGGTGTAGTGCGGGCAGTGTACTCGACACGCTTTGCCACGCGAGATCTTCTGGCTGAATGTGCGGCCCAAACACCTCGGTCATATATGGCACAAAACCATGGCCATACGACCACTGGAGCGACTTCCAGGAAAGCTTTCGACCAGCTTGTTCAACTTCTGTCAGTGGTTCGGCAAGCACTACATCTCGCACCAGCAAACCAAAGTTTGGCTTTACTTGCTGCAATTTTAAATAGGCGCTAATTGCGCGCATGTCGTTGAGTGCGTGTAGCGCTAGTACAAAGGTGGTTATGGCTAAACCAGGTAAGTCTTTGTTCATGGGCAATAGTACAACGGCACCCAGCTCGGGCAGTACCACACTTGTTTGCTTGTGTTTTAGGGCGTGCTGGTCGGCAATTTTGGGCCATTGCTTCGCAGTAGGAACAATAAACTGTGGTTTACGAGTTTCAAAGTCGCGCACCTGTAGTTTTGTATAGGCAGCGAGGCGCGCCTCTTGCCAGTCTAAAGATTCTGTTACCTGACAAGCTGCCAAGAGTTGGGCGGCCGATTCGTGCTTGAGCATGCTATCCATACTGCGGTAGCCTAGGCGTTTCATGGTAGCTTTGGGCTTCAATTTTTTAATAATCTGCTTCATAACAGCCGATTTTATAACAAAAACATCGCTGTGATGTTCGAGCTTTGCCAGTTTTTTTTGAATATTTTCGAGTAAATCAACTGGGTTACAGTCGGCCCGCACATTAAGCGCCGCCCGAACTTGCACTTCATCTCGTTTTAGGCGGGATTGGAGCGCCCTGTACAGTTCTGGGCCTGTTGTGTCTATGGGGTCGAGCCCGAGTTCGCGAATTTTTTGCCGCGTGGCTTGCAAGGTGTGGGCCGCAAGCCGAATGTCATTGCTCGGCAGGCCCGCCGCACGCTCAAGCTGGCGAATCTGTTGCCCAAAAACAACTCCATCTACCCCCAATAAATCTGCTAAAGCCCTCGACATATGTGCTTATAGTTTAGCGTATTATCTCAGGAGGAGCTAGCCCTTCTAGGTTTTGGGGGTTGGAGGTTGGAGGTTGGATCTTGGATCTTGGATCTTGGATCTTGGAAGCATTATAGTATTTTGATACAACTATCGTACTGAGGGGGGGTATGTTTCGACGTACGCTCAGGATGAGAAGTGATTAGAGTCAAGAGTCAAGAGACATGAGTCATGAGTCATGAGTCAAGAGTCAAGAGTGCGGCCGTAGGCCGCTGATGAATGGTCGCTTTAGCGACATAGCTTGTGGTGGCCATGCGTAGGCACTCGGCTGCTCTGTTGTAGTCTTTTACAACTTGCCCGTTAGGGTCAAGATAGACTTAGTGGAACGATCGTCTATCTTGGTTGTAAAAGGTAGCAACAGAGTACCGAGAGCTGGAGTTCTGGCCGAGGTTTTTCGCTTCCTTTTTTCTGGTAAAAAAGGAAGGTGTCTTGTGGGGCAGAAAATAAAAGAAATAATGATAGTACCGTGTGAGTCAGCGAGACTGTGCGAGGTTGGTAGTAGTTACGCGTGTTGGCAGCGAAAGTATGGATGCTGAAATGAATTCAGCATGACAGGGACAGACTACTGACTAAAATGATTCAACATGATACCAGTCGGGGGCTTTGCGGAGCCATGCTTCGAGCTCGGACTGCGAAAGTAAGCCTGTTTGAGCACCAGTTTTTTGAACCACACTCATAGAGTTGATTGGCGCCCATTGCAAGGCACTTTCTAGATTATGCCCCTGAGCCAGAGCCGCTACCAGTGTGCTGGCATACGCATCGCCCGCACCTGTTCGTTCGTAGGGCGGCGCTGGGTCTGGGTATAGTGGCATTTTGTAGCGGTTTTGACCGTCGGAGGCATAGGCGCCGCTTGGGCCATCGGTGACAACTGCAATTTTACAGCCGTAGCTATGCAATCGGTCCAGCAAATCATGCACGTTGTCGTAACTACCGCCCGTTACATCAACCGCTTCCTCGCGGTTCAAAATAATTACTTCTGTACGAGCGTATAATCGCTTCAAGCGCTCTACGCCCGCTTCCATTTGGAAGGTGCCAGGTTGAAAAGCGAGCTTTACCTCTGGGTGCTTTTCGAGCCAGGTAGAAATTTCGTCTGAATAGTCGAGCGCGTTTTCAGAAATAGAGCTAAAATACACCCAACGTGGGATTTCGGCTGGTCGAAAATGCGGCCAGTTATACTCGTATTCTTCGTGCTTAATGAGAATAGTACGTTCTTCTTTGTACCATAACACGTAGTGCATGTTGCTCAGTTTTTTTGGGTTAATGTGTACAAAGCGGTGATCTACTTTCTCGCGCGAAAGCTGGTGAATAATTTCGCGGGCTTCTTGGTCACCGCCAACATTGGTTTCGAAGGCAACTTTAAGCCCCAAGCGGGCGCACGATACAGCAGCATTGGCGGCGTTACCCACCGCATGCAGAATCTCGGTGTGATCAAAGGGTAGCTTGGTGCCAAAGGGTATGCACAGCCAGTCTTGGCCACGGTCCTTATGCACCTCGGCTTTGTCATCTAGTAGCTTAATAAAAACATCGGTTACCACATCGCCGACGCAGAGTATGTCAATTTGACTCATTTGTTCCCACCTTTATTGTTATGCTTATGCTTCATTGTGCCACAGCCGTTAGCGTGAAACAACTGCCTTATCTGTTGAATTAAACATGGTAATCTTTTCTTCCACCACTTTTTGAACGGCAGGCACTACATATTCCTCAACCAACTTTGCTACCGAATATTCGTGGGGGTTAGCCTTTAGAGCCTTTTCGAGTTCTTCGCGGTGGGCTATACGCATGTCGCTATTGATGTTAATTTTGGTCACGCCAATTTTAACGGCATTTTCAAAGTAATGCCCAGGGGTACCGCTGCCGCCGTGCAGGCTAATATTGCAATCTATAGCCGCCCGAATTTCCTCAAGCAGTTTGAGGTCGAGCTTCTTTGGCACGGGGTATTTACCGTGCAGGTTACCAATAGCGGCCGCAAAAGTATCTATGCCCGTAGCGTCACGAAACTCTTTTGCGCCCTCGGGCGTACTAAAGGTTTTTTTAATAAATTCGTAGTCAATTGCTTCGGTGTGTAGATTGCTGCTGCCGCCAAAATAGTGTGGTTCACTTTCAACGAGTGCTCCTGTAAAGCGGGCGTACTCGACCACTTCGCGGGTGGCAGCGATGATTTCTTCGTCAGTGGCGTTGTGGTTGGCCTGCGAAACATCTATATGAATAAACTCGTAGCCCGCGTCAATTCCACGTTTGGCAGCCTCGACACTTGGGCTGTGGTCGAGGTTAATGTATATTTCTACGCCCATTTCGTCTTTTACGTTATCGACCATGTCACGTACATTGGCCAACCCAATGCTGTCAACCTCGCCCTGACTAACCTCGACCAGTACGGGTGCGTTTTTGGCTTTGGCAGCCCTGGCGACCGCTTCGAGCGTTGGCTCATCGTCTAGGTTAAAAGCCCCAAACGCCCATTTTTCGGCGCGCGCCTGAGCCATCCGCAGTCGTGCTTGTGCACAATTGGCTCGGACTTGTTGTAATGTTATCGGCATGTTCCCTCCCTGTTTCTTACCACTCAGTATAAATGCTTGTGCTTGCTTTGGCTAGTGCTGGTGAGCACCTTTAAGTTCGGTCACATGGTGCGCAGCCAAGCGAATGTGCTTGGCATCGAGCCCAAAGTGAATCATAAGCTCTGCACCATCACCGCTCTCACCGTAGCGGTCTTGCATGCCAATGCGCTTCATGGGAACGGGATGGTTTTCGACCAATAGCTCGGCAATAGCGCCGCCTAATCCACCAATAATTTGGGCTTCTTCGGCGGTTACCACACAGCCCGTTTTTCTGACCGAACGTAGAATGGTTTCGGCGTCGAGCGGTTTAATTGTTGGCACATTAATAACCTCGGCATCAATGCCGTCTTTGTACAGTTGCTCGGCCGCCAGCATAGCCTGGTACACCATAACGCCTGTAGCAATAATTGTTACATCGCTGCCAGGCGTGTACACGTAGGCTTTACCAATTTCAAACGGCGTATGTTCGGTGGTAATAATGGCTGTGGCCTCGCGGCACATGCGCATGTAATTGGGGCGGTCGTCTTTGGCCATTGCGAGCGTCATGCGCTCGGCTTCAAGCGAGTCACACGGGCTAAGAACCACCATGCCGGGCATGCAGCGCAAAAGGGCAATGTCTTCGAGCATTTGGTGAGTAGCCCCATCGGGGCCAGTGTACAGGCCTGCATGGCCACCAATAACTTTCACGGGCACTTCGTTTAGACACGCGGTGGTTTTAATTTGCTCCCAGTTACGCCCTGGACTAAATGCCGCATAGCTACTAGTAAAGGGAATCTTGCCTGCCAGTGCCAGACCAGCCCCGACTGTTACGAGGTTTTGTTCGCCAATCCCAACTTGCACAAAGCGCTCAGGAAACTTCTCGGCAAAACCATCCATTTTAACCGACCCCGTTAGGTCGGCGCAGACCGCAACGACTCGCTCGTCTTGTTCGCCAGCTTTCACTAAACCACGGCCAAACCCTGCCCGAATTGGTTCTTCTTGCATTTTGTTTGATACTTCTACCAGATGTAAATCGCTCATTTTTTCACCTCACTTTGTTTCAAGCTTGTTGTTCTACTGTTGATACTCATGTTCGCTCCGACTCTGAATTGATTGGAGTAGCTCCTGTGTAACTGCCTGATTGCTCAGTATAAGCAGCTCGTTATCTATGGTTGGTTCGCCGTGCAAACTATACACTGTGCCACCAGCTTCTTCTATGAGCAACCAGCCTGGTGCCACATCGTATTTTTTGGCGATACCGCTTATCAAAAACTCCACCGCCCCTTCGGCAACAGCGGGCAGGTCATAAACAGCCACCCCCAGGACGCGGACTGAAGCTATTTTATCAATTAGACTATTGAAAAGCGGCGTGCTTGCATTGTCGGTCTTACCGACCTTCGAATCAAATATAGCCATTGCCTCAGATAGGCTCCGTTCGGAAACCTGTAGTTGCCGTTGTTCGTTGGTTCGAAAATTTTCATAAAACGCACCTTGACCTTTTTGGGCGTAGTACTTCTCGCTGGTAAAAGGTCTGTGAATAAGGCTATACACAATAACATCGTCTTTTAAGAGCGCTATTTGGGTACCCGCGAAAGGTAAGCCACGTAAGAAGTTGTTTGTGCCATCAAGCGGGTCGTACACCCAAAGGTACTGATTTGTTCCACCTGACGCGCCTGATTCTTCACCGTAAAAATTATCTTCTGGAAAAGCTTGTTTTAGTTCATTTTGCACATATTGTTCAATAGATGTGTCGAGCTCACTTACATAATCGTTGGGTGATTTTTGGGTAGTTTGCAGGCGCGTATGAAACGCATCGGCTATTCTTTCGGCCGCGGTGGCAAGCAACTGTTCAGCCAACCTTATTCGAGCGGCAACTTCTGTGTCGTCGCCCAGCTCTCTATTCATGTTCGCTCCGAATTTTGCCTTTAAGGGTGCGGAGGTCGTGGAGGGCGGCTTTGGCCTGTTCGCGGTTTGGTGGCACGCCGTGCCACTTGTAGTCGTACTCCATAAAGTCAACTCCCTTACCAGGAATGGTGTAAGCGAGAATACAAACTGGCTGTTCGGTGATGGCTTTGGCCATCGTGCAAGCATCGATGATAGCTTCGATGTTATTGCCATCAATTTCCATAACATGCCAACCAAAACTTTGCCATTTGTCTTTTAGGTCGTTCAGCGGCATAACAGATTCGGTGGGGCCATCTATTTGAATGTTGTTGCGGTCAACAATGGCAGTGATGGCATTTAAGTTGTATTTTGGCGCAAGCATAGCTGCTTCCCATACGTTGCCTTCATCTAGTTCGCCGTCACCCATGGTCACATAAATATGTCGATGCGCATGTTGGTCCATGCGAAACGCCAGCGCCATGCCACACGCCTGACTCAGGCCCGAACCAAGTGGCCCACTGGTACCCTCTAGCCCCGGAAGACGCGATCGCTCGGGGTGGCCTTGCAAACGACTACCAAACTTACGCAGTGTTAAAAGCTCTGACTTAGGGAAATACCCCGCCTCTGCCATTGCCGCATAGCGCACGGGCACACAGTGTCCGTTACTAAGAATTAAAACATCCCGCTCATCCCAGTCTGGGTTTTTAGGGTCATGTTTTAAAACATCAAAATAAAGCGCGGTAAAAATATCGGCTAACCCCATGGGGCCTGCGCTGTGACCGCTGCCCGCTGCCTCCAGCATGCGAATAATATCTTCTCGTATAACAGTTGCTTTTAGTTCTAATTCTTGAATAGTGTATGTGTTGCTCATTGTGCTTATGTATTATACACATATTCAACTAGCTCTGTAAGTATGACCAGTGTGCAATACTAGTACCTATGCCCACGCAATCAAAAAATATCATAGTTTTTGGAGGTGGCTTTTGCCCGCCTACGCTGGCACACGAAGCAATTCTGCACCAATGCATGCAGCTCAATGGCTACGATGAAGTTTGGTTAGTACCCTCAGGTGACCGTACCGATAAAACCATGAGTCTGCCACATGCCGATCGGCTGGCCCTACTTAAAATTGTGTGTGATACATTTGCCTCTCATACACGGCCGCTACGCCTTATCCAAGACGAACTACTGCGAACCGTGCCAACCGAAACCTACGATACATATAAAGCTTTTATTGCTCGGCACCCGACTATCAAATTTTGGTTTGTGTTTGGCACCGATAGTTACGCTACGATTCGCCAGTGGTACAACGGGGACTACCTGGCAGAGCATCTACCTGTTCTGTTAATTGAGCGTGCCGCCAAAGTTCCTTCGCCGTCTAAGCATGTACGGTTTCTTAGGCCACTCCCCGCACCGCTCTGTCACATTTCTTCAACCCAGGTACGTGAAGCATTAACACAGTCTCGTCCATATACACACCTTGTTTCGCCCGAAGTTGCCACCTACTTAGAACTCCATCATTTGTTTAAACCCTAAACATTTCCTCCTAGCCGCAAGACACTTTTTGTCCGATCGGACAAAAAGTGTCTTATAAAATGAGGGTAACGCTGTTGATATGAGGTTAGGGAATGTGAGGGTTAGTTTACGATTTCGTAGATTTTACGATAGGCAGCGGCTGGATTATTACCATGCAAGTACCCGCCGCAATTAATCACATCAATTCCCCCGTTTTTGAGCTGCAAGGCATTTTCGTCGTTTGCGCCACCATCCCAGCCAATTTCGACTGTTGGTTTTAGAGCACGTAGCTGTGCGGCCTTGGCAAGCACATCCATGTTAACAGGCTGTTTGCCTGTGTTGTAGCCGAGTGTGCCTGCAAAAATAAGTACGTGGTCAATAACATCTAGAGCAGGAATAATCGCCTCAACAGGAGTTTCCCGTAGCAGCGCAACGCCTGCCTCAATACCGTGGCGATGCATTTCGTGGGCAAATGCCATAAAATCGCCCTCTGCTTCGGCATGAACAATGACAAGCTGCGGACCAAGCGCCTTCATGGCGGCAATGTGTTGAAACGGTTGTTTAAACATTACATGCAAATCGGCTCGCATGCCCGCTGGCCACCACACATCTTCAACAGCCGTTAATTTGCGGGTAAAAATGCCGTCTGCCAGGTCTATGTGTACTCGGTGGGCATATTGTGCCGTTTGTTGAATTTGTCGGCGATACACCTCTAGGTCGTCGGTGGTAATGGTTGGGCAAATTGAAACACTCATTGCTGTTTACACCTCATCAAGCTTGTTAATACGACGTTGGTGGCGCTCGGCGCCGCTAAACGGAGTTTCAAACCAAAGTTTTAGCGCCGTTTTCATTTCATCCATAGAAAGGAAGCGCCCCGAAAGACTCAGCACATTGGCATCGTTATGAGTGCGCGATAATGTAATAATTTCATAAGGATCATCGCTGATAGTTCCCTCGGCGTCAACCGCTACTTTGGCGACCACTGGGCCATAAAACAGCGCACAGCGTACCCCTGGTACACGGTTAGCGGCAATGGCTTCACCTTGGCCACTTCCACCCATAATCACACCTCTTTCACACTCGCCACTGGCCACCGCGCGAGCAGCAGGAAACATAAAGTCGGGATAATCATCGTCTTCGTTAAAGCTGGTTGGGCCATACTCAACACATTCGTGGCCCATGCTTTCCAGAAAAAGCCTTAGTTCTTTCAGTGCCTCATAGCCCGCGTGATCGGTGGTTATTGCAATTTTCAAGCGGTGTTCCTCCTTAGACTTAGTTTCCTTAATTGCCTAGCTGGTCCATTTGCTCTATGCGCCGTTTGTAGCGCGGTGCACCTGCAAACGGTGTCATTAGCCAGGTGTGAATAACCCCAACCTGCGCCTCAAATTCCATGCCGTGCACGGGCAAGCACAAAATATTACTATCGCAGTCGTTGCGGGCAGCCCGCACGGTGTCTTGACTCCAGCCTATACACGCTCGTACACCTTTAAACCTATTCGCTGCCATCGACATTCCCTGCCCGCTGCCCGCCAGCAGAATACCGCGAACATCGGTAGAAGGATCGTCCGTCATTGCACCAACAACGCGGGCAGCAAACTGCGGAAAGTCGTCGTCGGGATGCTTTTGTTCGTCGCCCATGTCGACCACTTCGTAACCACCGCGAGAAAGGTAGTCGCATAACGTTGCTTTAAGGTCAAAACCATCGTGGTCAGCGCCAATAAATATTTTCATATGTTCCTAAGCCTTGTGCAACAATCTTCCCGTGTCGGCCACGACTTCGACCAGGCGGTTGCTGTAACCCCATTCGTTGTCATACCAAACCATTACTTTTACCAAGTTGCCGCCAACGACCTTGGTCAGCAAAAGGTCAACCACGCCACTATGGCTGTTACCGATGTAGTCCGAACTAACGAGCGGTTCCTCGCTGACACCTAAAATTCCATGGTAATACGGTTCTTTCGAGGCCTTTTTAAAAGCTTCGTTTAGCTCCTCGACTGTCACGTTTCGCTTTAGTAGCGCCGTAACATCACTGAGACTCACCACAGGTGTGGGTACGCGAATACTAAGACCATCAAATTTATCTTTTAATTGCGGTAGTGTAAGTGTAACGGCTATGGCCGCACCTGTAGTAGTAGGCACAATGTTTTCGGCCGCGTTGCGACCCTCGCGTAGGTCTTTCGCAGGCGCGTCTTGGACCATTTGACTGGCTGTATAACTGTGCACAGTGGTGAGCATTGATTTTTCGATACCAAACTCACTCTCTAATACGTTCATAACTGCGCCAAGTGAGTTAGTTGTACAACTAGCATTGCTAATGATTTCAGTGGCACCTTCTAGCGTTTCGTCGTTAGCCCCAAGCACAATGGTGTCAACGCCTTCGCTCTTAGTTGGGCCAGATATAACAACGCGTTTTGCGCCCGCCTTTAGGTGCCCGCTGGCGCCCTCTTTGTCGGTAAAACGACCCGTGCTTTCTATAACAACATCGACGCCCATGTCGCCCCACGGCAAAAGTGAAGGATCTTTTTCGGCACACACTCGTATTTTCTGACCATCCACAATGATATTCGTGTCATCGTAGCTGACCTCACGGTCGTAAGCGCCGTAGTTGGTGTCATGCTTTAAAAGATACGCCAGTGTTTTGGTGTCGGTTAGGTCGTTGACAGCAACTACCTCGATGTCATTGCGTGCATGAGCAATTTTAAAGGCGTTGCGCCCAATTCGTCCGAACCCATTAATTGCTACCTTTGTCTTCATGTGCTCCACCTTTATGCGTTAACAAAGTTATATTGCTTACGCTTCTATTGTAGGTAAAGCTTCCATGAAGCACAAGTGGTTAGCGGTAGTCATGGTGAATTATTGGACAACGGTGTATGTTTTGCCCACAAACTCTGGTGCTGTCTTGAGTTCCTCAAAATGTGCAATGTTCTCTAAAAGTTCATGCGCTTCATGCAAGTAAGACTGTGGGTCAGTGGCGAGCTGTTTTAATTCGGTAAGATCTTTAAAGGTAAGATGGATCTTTTCACCTGGATCATGGGCCGTTTGTTGTTTGCCCTGTTCTCCCCACGCCACTATAAGGTATACAAACCACTCAACTTTGCTAGCAGGCTGCCATACTTTAAGCAGCCGCCAATGTTCAAATAGGTAACCTGTTTCTTCTAAAACCTCGCGCTGTGCCGATGAAATTACGCTTTCGTCAGTAGGTTCGATACGCCCACCTGGAAAGCTTTGGCGAGCACCGGCGTTTGGCTGCTCTTCATCGAGTACAATCATTTGGTCGCCAACCAAGCACATAACGGTTGTTGTATCGGGCCGTCGTAGCATTTCGAAGGTGGCGTGTGTGCCATCGTATAGTTCTTGTGGCCACTGGTACACGTCAAAAATCTGACCCTTAAACACGCGTTCAGCATGGGGCGGAATAGTAACGGCGTTAAACGGAATTATTTTCTGCAAGTACAAATTCTCCAGGTTTTTTTAAGTTGTTACTGTTCTTGGTAGCGTTTTATAGATTCGGCGATGATTACCTTGGCGTCATCGGCGTTACCCCAGCCTTCGACTACAGTCGTTCCAGGCTTTTTGAGGTCTTTATAATGACTAAAGTGTTCGGCAATCATTTGCTTCCAGCGCGCACCAAGGTCATCGAGCGAGTTAATACTGTCGCCCGTGTTGCGGTCGTCTGCCGGTACCACCACAATCTTATGATCGGCCTCGCCGTCGTCGGTAAAGTTTAGTACGCCAATTACTTTTGCCTGTAGCCACACGCCTGTTGGAATAGGTTCTGCGCAAACCACCAGGGTGTCGAGTTCGTCGCCATCTTCATCGAGCGTTTGTGGAATAAAACCGTAGTTAACAGGCTTGGCGTAAATGCTGGGTTCAACACGGTCCAGCATAAAAGCAGCTCGTTTGCGGTCCCATTCGATTTTTAGAAAGCTACCTTGTGGTATTTCGACCACGGTGTTAACGGTGCCATTTTGGTAATCGCCTGTTTCTAAAACTACATTAAAATCTGCCATTGTTCCTCCTTTGGTTGTGGTTGTAGGCTGTAAGTTGTAGCTAAGAGCTTATACACCTGGTTAGCGCCCCTAACTTTTCACCTCGAACCTTTATTCTATTGTACACTAAGACTATGAAAATTATTGGCCACCGCGGCGCAAGAGGCCTAAGCCCCGAAAATACTTTAGCTAGTCTAGAAAAAGCCATTGCACACGGTGCCGACTGTATTGAAATAGATGTACGCGTTACCAAAGATGGTGTGGCCGTACTGCATCACGACGCCTGTGTGGTTGACCCCTCGGGCCGAGAGGTCTCAATTGCGCACACCACGTACGCAGAACTTTTGCGTCATAAACAAGATTTAGCAGCACTAGACTTTGCCATCCGCGCCGTAAAACACCGTTGTCCCCTTATGATCGAAGTCAAGCCTGGCGTGCCAATTAAACCTATTGTAGCCATTATTCAAGACCGTCTAAGCCGAGGGTGGCGCCTAACAGAATTTTCGGTTGCTTCGTTTGATTTTGGTATTTTGCGGGCTATGCAGCAAGAATTCCCCAAACTGCAATTGGTTGTACTCGAACGCTGGTCGGGCGTACGGGCCGCTCACCGCGCCCGCCAGCTCCGCACGCGCCGCATAAGCATGAATCAGCGGTGGCTGTGGTGGGGGTTTTTAAAGTCTATGAAAACGAATGGCTTTGAATGCATTGCTTACACGGTAAATAACCCCAAAAAAGCCAAATGCTGGCAGCCCTATTTGTATGGTTTGGTGACCGATCGACCAGACTTATTTAACAAAAAGCCATGAAGCTGCGTTTCTTAGCCAAAGCCGAGAAAGCCAAAGGCGTCTGGGAGTTTACTTTTGCACCCGAACAGCCAGTGCACTACATTGCGGGCCAGTACGCTCGCTTTAGTTTTCCGTTCGCCATTGCCGACCCTCGGGGCAAACAATATCGTACATTTACCCTCACCTCACACCCCAGCGAAAACGAAATTCGGTTTTTAGCCCGCCTCGAACCACCACTCAGCGCTTTTAAAACACTGCTAAGTACTTTGACGGTTGGAGACGCAATGCACATAGATGAACCCATGGGCGATGCCGTGCTACCGCGCTCCTCCCAAACGCCCCTCGTATTTGTCGCCCAGGGCATTGCCCTCGCCAGCTATCTCTCGATACTCCACGAGCGCGAGAGATGTGCGAGGTCTGACCTCGCACATGTACGTGAGAGGTCGGACCTATCACACTCTTCGCATGGGGAAATTGTGTTGGTGTGGGTAAGACGAGGTGAAGACGACAGGCTAGAAAGCCTCATCCCAGGCAAAATCCCGCATTTACGTCGTATTGATATTCACTATCCCCTGCATGCAACTACTGAGGTTATACTGCCAATGCTCAGCAAAGACAGCCTTGTGTACCTTTCGGGTAGCCAAGTTTTTGTTGAAACTCTTGGCGCAGAGCTGGAGGCAGCGGGCGTACCCCGCGCTCGCCTTATGTACGACTATTACAGCGGGTATGCCGATTTATAGTTTGCAGAGGGGTCATTCACGATATGCTATATTGAAACCATGACTGGGTTCAATCATGCCCTTGTTGGCGGTCTTATTGGCAAATTTGTGCCCTGGCCCCTCGGCATACCCCTAGCACTCGCTTCTCATTTTGTACTCGATATGCTCCCCCACTACGGCATTCCGCACCACACGCGTGATAACTCCTGGTTTTGGAAAGTGTTTTTTATTGTAGACTTTTTTGCGGCGATAGGTTTAGGCGTGTGGGCTTTGTGGAATAATCACTACGCCATATATATTTGTGGTCAAATTGCCGTTTTGCCCGATTTTGTATGGGTTGCTCATGTTGTGAAACATAGATCTTTTAGCCTTACTCACGCAAACAGTCGCTATGAACGTTGGCATAAACGTATTCAACGCTACGAGTTTCCTGGAGGGATCTGGATTGAGCTCATGCTTGCCAGCAGTTTATTTTACCTGTTAGTGCTGCACGTATACTAACTTCCAAACTGCGCTAATCTATTCTGCTGGTGCTTGCATATCCCAACTAAGCCACGCATAGTAGCTAGCATGAGTATTCAACCCAGCACAATACGGCTTAACCCTTTCGAGGGCCTCGAGTTTGTTCCACCCGCCCTTCGAACCACTGAACCTTCAGCGCCTGTTACCGTATGCAATATCGACCTACAGCTACGTATTGATGAGCGCAACGATGTACATGGCCTTTATTTATTGCTTGGCGCGCTGGGAGGCGTGAGACCAATGGGCCTACAAACCGAGGAACGAGTGGTTAATCGTTTAGAGTTTGAACGCCAGGTAAAAGCAGCTCGTTTCGGCAGTACGCCTGTGCAATTTTTGGGACGAATCAGCTTTTTTAGTATTGCAACGCCGCCGCCGCAAAATATTGCCGCGGCAAGCGAACGTATCGCTCGCTCTTACACAGAAGGCGCTCTGCTAATTATCCCAAGCAGTACATTGCCATGGGAAGCATTAAAAAATACCCTTCGCGAGAGAGTCGGCGTGCAGCCTTATAAAGCAACTTTTACACGGCGAAACCCGCCGACACGTCAGGGCATGAAGTGGACTATTGACCAGTAAGCTTTAGCACGATTTAGATTAATCTGTATGGGCTGTTTGAGGGCCGATATAAGAGTTGTGCACAAACGGATCTTTTGGTTCTTGCGCTGGTAGCGTTTGCTCTGGCACGACGCAGCCTGGCATGGGACGGCCTTGTTCTGTTTCTGGCACTTTCAAGATATTGCCGCCGATTATTGTGGACAAAGCCGATCGAGGGTCTTCAGGTGTATTACCTGGCATTCCTTCACCTGTTTCCATTACACTTCCTCCTGTATGTTGGTGTGGCCTTCGAGATATTCGCGAATTTTCAGCGCGGCGGTGGCGCCTTCGCCAACGGCGCTCGCAATTTGCATGGTTGCGTGTGAGCGAATATCGCCCGCCACAAACACCCCAGGCATGCTTGACATTAGGTTTTCGTCGGTCTTAATAAGGCCGATTTCGTCTGTTTCGAGCTGGCCACCCAGAAACTCGCTGTTTGGTTTGAGGCCTACAAAAACAAACACGCCATCGGTGTCGATTTTTACTTCATTGCCACTGGTTGTATCTGTTCCTTTTACTTGGACAACCTTGCCTTCGGCGTCGCCGATGATTTCGTTGGTGGTCGTGGCAAGGTGTACGGTAATTTTACCTTCGTCCACAAACTTTTGCAGTTCTTTTTGCAGCACTTCACTCGCCCGTAGTTTGCTGCGCACCATAAGATGAAGATGACTGGAAAATCGGGTTAAAAACATAGCCTCTTGCACGGCCGAGTTACCGCCGCCAACTACTACCAGCCGCTTATCGCGGTAAAATGCGCCGTCGCAGGTGGCACAGTAGTGTACGCCGCGGGCATAGTATTCGGCCTCGCCAGGTATGCCCAGTTTTTTATAGTCGCTGCCAGTGGCAATTAAGACCACTTTGGCATACATGTCGCCGCTGGTGGTTTCTAGGCGCTTCCACTGACCTTCGTCGTGCAGAGCTGTCACTTCACCAAAATCTATGACTGCGCCAAATCGTTCGGCTTGTTTTTGGAGGTTGCCCGCCAGTTCAAGGCCCGCCACACCTTCGGGAAAACCAGGGTAGTTATCGACCCAATCTGTTACCGCCGCCAAGCCGCCAGGTACACCCTTTTCGATTAAAAGCGTTTCTATATCTTCACGCGTGGTATATATAGCCGCACTCAACGCCGCTGGCCCTGCGCCAATTATAATTACGGTATGAGTATTATCCTTCGTACGCTCTGCCATATCACCTCCTTACTCAAATTCCAAATTCCAAGCACCAAATTCCAGATAAATTCAAAATTCCAATAGAATTTATCTTATTGCTTTGCCTTATCGATTATAGCACTCATTATCTTCTTGAGCTCTAAAGCTTCTTGCTGAAGTTCATCTGGAGCATCGAGCAAACGTAGCCACAGCATTGTTTCCTTTGCCTCTTTTCGGCTAATCTTTACACGCATCACAAAATCTTTGCGACTGAGCGCTTCATTTGCCTCAATATAGTTTGCAGCAATCGACCCTGATGAACGGGTAAGCTGCTTGGCGTCTTCGATGTTCGTTATGCTAGGCTTCAAGCCTTTTATGTATAGTCGACATTTTTTCGCAAACTGATAGGTGCGTTCTTCGAGGTCATAGTTTGGCGATTTGTTGCTTTCGGACATTTGGATTTATCTGGAATTTGGGATTTGTTATTTGGTATTTTACCCAATAGCTGGTGCTAGCTTGGCGAGGTTGTAGCCCACGACAACTTCGCGTGAATCATCATGTTTTGTTACAACCGTAACAGGCACGGTAAGGGCGCCAGAGATGGCGAGAGCTTCTTGCTGACGATGGGGTTCTTCGTCTAGGTTGACTTCGTCGTAGCTAAGCCCTTTGGCAGCAAGATATTTCTTGACCATTGGGCAGTACGCGCACGTTTTCGTAGTAAAAATGGTAATATTTTTGACCATGAGATAACCCTCCACTTGGTTATGCTAGGTTTTTTATTGTATCAGTTTTTTGTTTGAGAGACGATCATAAAACTGTATCTTTTAGTATATATGGTGCTTACGCTAAAGTCAATAGCGCTATATATTGTGTTTTTGTATACAATTCCGCTCGCAATACTAGACTGAGTAAGTGGCCAGGCAATCTACGAATGCCTAACTGCGTAAGGAATCGAGCAGAAAATACCAAATTCCAAAAAACAAATTTCAAACAATATCGAAATTTTAAAATTCAAAATTCAAAACGGAAGACACCATCAGGCGATATCTAACGTGCTTTTTTGTTTAGAATTTATTATTTTGCACATTCGAATTTGTTTCGTATTTAGGATTTCGGATTTAGGATTTCGGATTTATTTGGAATTTGGAATTTGTAATTTGAATTTTACCCATCTATAGCCACTAGTTCAATATCAAACACCAGGTCGGCATTGGCAGGAATGCCCGAGCCATAAGGTGGGTTGCTGCCGTAGGCCATGGCAGCCGGGATGAGCAAGCGGCGCGTACCACCCACCTTCATGCCAGGTACACCTTGCGTCCAGCCTGCAATCACCCCATTCAAGGGGAAGCTAATGGGTTTGCCAAAGTCACGTGAACTTTGAAACACTTCGCCAGTCTTGGCGATTGCCCCTGTGTAGTGGCAGGTTACGGTGTCGCTGGCTTCTGCCGTGTCGCCCGTGCCTTCAACGCGGTCTTCAATAACTAGCTCGGGTACTGAATCAACGGGGTTAAAATTGTCCATACACACTCCTACTTCTTAATTTTTACTAGTTTTACCGTAAACACTAGGTCTGAGTTAGCAGGAATGCTCCCCTGCGCCGCACTGCCGTACGCAAGGTCGGCTGGAATAACAAGCCGCCGTTCGCCGCCCTCTTTCATGCCTACGAGGCCCTGATCCCAGCCCTTGATAACCTGGCCGCTGCCAAGTGTAAAAGCAAAGCCTGTGGGCTTGGTGTAGTTTTCGTCGAACATAGTGCCATCGCTAGCCAGCGTGCCGTAGTACTTCATAACTAAACAATCACCATTTTTGGCGGCAGCACCTGTGCCTGGCGTGGTGTCGGTGGTTTGTAGTTCGGTAGCTTTGCCTTCGGGCTTAAACGCCTCGGGAGCTACCAGTGCCTCTTGCGGGCTCGAGTCTTCACAAGCAGTGCTAATGGGCGCTGGTGTGTCTTTTTTATGGGTGTTATCCCAAATAACAGCGATGGTAAAGGCGCTGGCCGTAACTAAAAATAGCAGCGCACCAAAACCTGCAAAAATTCTATCGCGCAAACGCGTTGTTGACATATAAACCCTCCTTATTTGGTTCTATTGTGACACAGATTCCACACCTACACCACCAGTTTTTGGTGTAGTCTGTACAATGTTAGTCAGTCTGTTGGTAAGAGTATTTTCGGTAAAATGCTGCACGATGAACGGTGCCGAGCCAGCTTGGTCGAAACTCATTGCGGCCACTTCGTTCACAGGAAGCCAAACTGCCTCATACTCACTGCCCGCTCGAAGCTCACTAGGGCTTGCCGCGTATACATCGATAAGCCCGTGATATTCGCTCTCAGGAGCGATTGTTTCAACCATACATAGATAATCGCCAGCCACGAGCCCACGAGATTTTGCAATGTGTTTTGCCGAAGTTCGGCTTGGGGCCAAAAAGAAGTGCAAGCCACCTGGTAGCATGTATTCGTTCAACTGTTCGGCGATGGCGGTTGTACGGCGAGACAGCAACACCTTATCTTCTTGAATCACCAAAAATTGGATGAGTGCTTTGGGGTAGTTGAGCGGTTTGGCCAGGTGAAAACGCGTATTGTAGAGCTGAGCGCCCTTGAGCGTTAAGCGGTAGGTTTGATCGTCTTTTTCGACAATGCCTTGCTTGAGCAGCTTTCGCAGGTGGTACATAAGCAGGCTGTGCTCCATGCCTGTAGGCACGAGGCCCGAAAACCGCTGCTCGCCAACAACAAGCTTGGCAATAATTTTGTCTTGAATATGATGGTCGGTAAACGGCAGTGTCATTACGTACAAGTATATACCCCCTCACACAATACTTTTCGGTTTTCATCCCGCCCTCACTGGCCAGCACACGCCTCTACCTTCTCAGCATATCCAGATATACTTCGTCGGCATAGGCGTATGCTGGCTCTGCGATCTTCGAGCTGAAAACCCGAAAAGTAGTATGCGAGGGGTGTAGCCTAAACGAAGTAAAAATGTTTTTACTAGATTATTTTTGGAGGCCATCTATACTAGCTAGTGAGGTCGGCTGAAGTACGAATCCCTATGTGGATGTTCGCCAAGTAAGCGCTCACCTGCGGCTGAACCCCGCGTGCCTTTGACAGGCTCAATTAACAACCCGCGCACGTCGCCGCCAAGCGAGCCTGCGACTGTCTCATATAGCTGATATGCAGCAGTCCCCTTGCCAAGCACATGCGACGTGTGTAACTACAACTATCGCGCATCTAAAGGAGAAAACGATGACTAAAACAACCATAAACCAGAATTACAAAGGCTTACTCATACGAGAGGGTCAAATTATCCGCGTGCTCGAACCAGGCACCTACAAAACCTATGGCTTCCGAAACGAAATCATTGTGACGTATCCCGCGTTTGGACAGTCTTTTGGCTGTAACATAAGCGCTCGTACCAAAGAAGCCGCTACCATTACTGTCGAAACCACCTTTGAAGTGACCATTACTGATATCGAGGCTTTTCATCTTCATAGTAAAGCACTCTATGAGCTCACTATGCAGGCAGCAACAAAACGTATACTGCCTATCGTTGCACAAATGACGTTAGACGATGTACTCAACTCGAACATCGAGCTGGATATAGCTGCTATGAATGCTGAAGTTGCCCAGTACGGTATAGTCATTGCCTTAGTGCTCGCCCCCACGGTGCGCCTGCCTCGTAACCTGCAAAATGCCATCGACGCTCAGGAAGTCGCACGGCAGCGCGCTAAGGCTGAACTAGAGGAAGCCCGTGGCCGCAGCGCCGTCATTCGGCACTACGCCAATGTCGCAAAAGTTACCAAAGACAACCCAGACTTGCTCCGCCTGCTGCTTGGCCAGAAAGCCAAGTCAATCAATGTGGCGTTCGATGCGACTGGAAAAAATAAATGAGAAAGCTCTACGTTACGCGTGGGGTCCCAGGCTCTGGCAAAAGTACCTTGCTTGAAGCCTGCGGCCTCACGCCGTACACGCTTTCGCCCGACACACTGCGGCTCGCCATGAGCGCGCCCGTGCTAGATGAACAAGGGCGAATGAGCATATCGACTCAGCATGACCGCCGAGTCTGGGAGCTATTGAGGGAAATACTAGAAGAGCGCATGGAAAGAGGCGAACTCATTGTCATAGACGCTACCCACACCACGGCACGCTACTACAATGATTATGCGCAGCTCGCCTACCGCCACCGCTACGAAATGTATATTATTGACCTTTCAGACATACCACTCGAGCAAGCACGCCAGCAAAACATAGCGCGCTCTGCGTATAAAATTGTTGCCGATAAGGCTCTCGTGGACATGCACAAACGCCTCGCGCAGCTTCCCTACCCCAAGGGCTGGAAAGTGCTCAAAACACCCGAAGATATTAGGGCAACGCTTACTCATGCCCCGCTGGATTTTTCGCAGTTCTCGATCATCCATCACATCGGTGATATCCAGGGTTGTTTTACGCCGCTTGCAAAGTACTTTGAAAAGTACCCGCTGCGGGATGATGAAGCCTATGTATTTGTGGGCGACCTGCTCGACCGCGGCCCCGAAAACGACCGCGTACTCGACTTTGTCAGTCGAGAACTTGCCGCGAAACCCAATGTGTTTTTCGTAGAGGGCAATCACGACCTATACATTTGGCAGTGGCTCAATGGCTGGCCTGTCAAAACCAGGGAGTTCAATGGCCGCACCCGCAGCCAGCTCGAAGCCGCCGAGCTCGACAAGTCGGCCATCCGCAGCTTGCTTCGCGGTATGATGCCCGCCCTTCACTACCGCTACCATGATAAAGATGTGCTGGTCACGCACGGAGGGCTTAGTACACTTCCCGCGAATCTCCCTTACCTAAGCGCTCGGCAGTGCATCCGCGGGGTCGGCACTTACGAAGAAGTCGGGCAGATTGATGATGCATTTATGCAGAATACGTCCGCCAACTCCTTCCAAATTCACGGCCACCGCAATAAACAGTCCTATCCAACCCAGTATAACGAACGCTGCTTTAACCTCGAAGGCAAAGTGGAGTTTGGTGGTGAACTGCGCGCAGTGCAGCTATCGCACAGCGGTTTTCAAGCCATCGAAATCCCGCATAGTGTGATGGGTCCGACCTCGCACAGCGAAAACGCTAACCTCGTCAGAGAACTCCGCGCCAACCGCCTCATTAGTGAACGCACGCTTCCCGAAAACATCAGCTCGTTTCACTTCAAACCCGAAGTCATGTTTAAGAAAAAGTGGACAAAGCAGACAACCACCACCCGTGGACTTTTCATCCACACCCTCACCAACGAAATCGTCATTCGCGGCTACGACAAATTTTTCAACGTAAATGAAACTCGTCAGACTTCCTACGTCGACCTCGAAAAAAACTTCAGCTTCCCTGTAAAAGCGTGGGTGAAAGAAAACGGCTACCTCGGACTTGTCGGCTACGATGACTGTGCCGGCGACCTCGTCATATCATCCAAATCCACCACCGAAGGGGAGTTCGCTGACTGGTTCCGCGCACTTTTTGAAAAAACCTGCGGCGCACATCGGCAGTATCTCATCGACTACTTGCGTAGTCAAAACGTCTGCCTCGTGTTTGAAGTCATCCTGCCCGCGCACGACCCGCATATCATCGACTACCACGGCGACCACATGGTGCTACTCGACATCATCAAGCGACAAAAAGACTACGAGGCACTGCCACAAGTAGAGCGCGAAGCCCTCGGTAAACACCTGGGTGTCCGCACGAAACACTGCGCTGCGACCCTGCCTGACTGGCAGTCGTTTGAGCGGTGGTACAAAAGCGTCCAGGGCATCGACTACCAGTACGATGGCGCTTACATCGAGGGGTTTGTCCTCGAAGACAGCGCCGGCTGGCACGTGAAACTCAAACTCGACTACTACACGTTTTGGAAACAAATGCGCAGCGCCCTTGACGCGCTGAAAAAAGGCAAAACCCCAAAAACCCCCAGCCACTGCACGTACCCAGACGAAGCCGCTCGCGTCATCGCCTACATGCAAACACTACCAACTGAGCGTCTAGCGAACCTCGCTATCACCGATGTGCGCCGAGCATACGCTTCTCTAACTTAGGCCCCTTAACCAGAAATTTCATAGGTTTTTAACCGCGCCTTGTCTGTGGCGGCATGGCCCTTTTGCAATGTAAGGAGCTGGTCATATATACCGCCGCTTTTGGCCAGCACTTTAGGTGGTCCACACTCTTCAATAGTACCTTTCTTAAGCGTAATGATGGTGTCGACCGACTGAATCGTACTAAGGCGGTGAGCGATGATAATAGTGGTGCGCCCTTTCATAAGGTGTTCAAGTGCCTCTTGTACTAGGCGCTCACTACGCGTGTCGAGACTACTGGTGGCTTCGTCGAGTATGAGAATGGGCGCGTCTTTTAGCAAGGCTCGGGCAATGGCAATCCGCTGTTTTTGACCGCCACTCAGCTTCAGCCCGCGCTCGCCAATTTCGGTCTGGTAGCCCTTTTCGAACGCGCTAATAAACTCGTGAGCGTTGGCTGCGCGCGCCGCCTGTTCGACTTCTTTGGCTGAAGCCGCCGGTTTACCGTAGGCAATATTTTCGAACACCGTGCCGCTAAATAAGGCGGGTTCTTGAAACACCACCGTTGTTGCCTGCCGAATGCTGGCGTGCGCTGCGCTGGCAATCGACTGGCCATCGAGCAAAATATCGCCGCTTTCTGGCTCATATAACCCCAACAGTAGGTTGGTAATGGTCGTTTTGCCTTCGCCACTTTCACCCACCAGCGCCGTTTTCGAACCAGGTGCCAGCTCAAAGCTCAGCCCATTTAACACCGATTTACCTGTTTCATAGCGAAATTTTACATCTTTAAACTCTACCCGTCCCTCTGCAACCCGTATTTCTGACCTCTTTTTGGCACTAACAGCCTCGCTGGCTTCATCCATGGCCGCAAAGTAGTCTTTGGTGTTGGCGACAGCCCGCTGCGACTGGTCTACAATAAAGCTAATGCTAAAAATCGGCATACGTATTAGCGCCGCGTATTGTAGTAGAAGCACCATCGTGCCCACCGTGTAATGCCCATGAGCTGCCTGCCAACAAATGTACCCGTACACCGCCAGAAAAATGAGGTTCAGCGCCAGTTTGCGCACAAAATCCTGACCGTGCCACAGCTTGCTTTGCGGCCAGGTCGTCTGGACGACCTTGCGGTAGCGTTTTTTAAAAAAATTGAGCTCGTCGGCCTCACGACCAAAGCTTTTTACCACCTTTATTTGGCTAATCGCCTCTACAAAACGTCCCGTGGCGGTGTCTATTTCGGTGTTGATTTCGCCCTGGTATTCGCGCCACTTACCACTGGTGCGCGTAGTCAGCCAAATAAATATGGGGTAGAGCGCCGTTAGCATAAGGCCAACGGGCCATGAATACACATAAATAATCGTTAGCGACAAAATGGTCGTAAAAATAAATTGTAAAAAGTTGTTACTAAAGGCTTGCACAAAGGTGGTAATTTGGTCGATGCTACGGTTCAGCCGGTTCAGCACCTTGCCGCTCAGTTCTTTGTCGTAATATTCCTGAGGTAGCGTCATGAGATGGCTAAAATACCGCTCGCTCAGCATTTTTCGCATGCGGGCCTGTAGCTGGTCGCCAATCACCCCACCAATGTTACTAAACACATTTTGTCCAACATCGGCTAAAAATATTCCCACCACACACCAAATAATAAGCGACACATTGGCACCGTGACCTGCTAGCACTTTTGACACATCATCCACGATGACCTTCGTAAGCAGTGGCAGCACCTGGGTCGTCACAGCCACCAGCACCGAAAACACCGCCACACCAGCATAATATTTCCACAGCTCGCCCGTAAAGCGAACAATTCGCAGCAAACTCTTCATGCTCTTAAGTATACGCTAACCGAGCAGCACATAAGGTGAATACCACTCGCGCAGTCACAAGCTACCAGTGCGAGCATTGCTTCTGCTTTGTCTCCGCATAAACGGCAGTTTAACCCGCGCGTAGAGTTGATGGTCGATATCTTCTGCACCACGTTCGATATACACACCCACGTAGGCCCCAAGGAACATGGCGGCCATCAGGTTTGAAGAACGTTCTCTTGAGGTAGCCTCTACGATTCCATAGTAGTTGGGCTGTTTGACTTGCGACCATCTCATAACGCCTGCCAAGATTTGACTAACTCTTGTAAGATTTTGGGATTTTAACTGCTCTAGCCGTACCGAAAACGTATCTGGCTCTTGTATATACGCGGATGGATCTTGTTGTAATAGCGCCGCATGGTAAAGGTCGAGTCCTAAATGATGGGCGCCAGGTACCGTTAGTTTATTTGCAGGGGGAGCAATGTTGCCACGAAAAGCATTCGAGGGCGACAATGGGTTAGTGGCAATTTGACCGCCAATTGTATTCAAAAGGCCGTAAACCTCAAGTCGAGCCTGGGCATTTGGCGTCTGTCTTAAACGGTCTTTAGTTTCGTCACTCACCCGACCTGGCACAGCCAAACTATTCAACACATCATACGAAATATCACCATACGGGAACGGTGCTTCAAGCGTGTTCATAGCTATAACTATACCACATAGTCTCTATATCACAAGAGACGGTAGGCAAAGTTAGCTACTCGCGAATTCTGCGCGTTTATTTCGTTCAACGTGTTTACTTGCCGCAACTGCAGGCGTCGCCGCAGCTACAGCATTCGCAGCAAGCACATTTCTTTTCTTCGCTCATAGTTAATCCCCTTTAGTTACAACTTTACTGTATCAAAGTATCTTATTGTCGACCGTGAAAAAACTCACAAAACCTTTGGCTTAATGCGTCTGGTGTTCGGTAGTGCGGCCGTCGAACGGTAAGTCTTTGGCTTCGGCGTGGGCTTTGGTCTTCGATTCGGCGCCGTCTAGGTGGTGTGGTACTGAGTAAATGGTATACAAATGCAAATCATCCACTGCGCTTGTGTTTGTAACATTGTGCGTGGCCCCCGCTGGTACGATAACCCCGCTGCCATCTTTTACTTTGTACTCGTTGTCGTCGATAGTGACGAGGCCTGTGCCATGCTCGAATCGGAAAAACTGGTCATTGCCGTGCCGCTCCTGCCCGATAGACTCGCCTGGTTTGAGTTTCATATAGACGAGCTGACTATACGCACCCGTGTAAGCGACCTTACGAAATGACTGGTTTTTGATGGTCTCGTCCTCGATGTTGGCGTAATAACCTTTCATAGTACCTCCTTGGTTTACGCAGTTATAGCTTAGCTGGGCTTACCGCAGGTGTCTACGGTGCAGCTCACAGTTTTACACCTTTACCGCTTGTACTTTTTCGGCAACACTCGCTGCAATATTGTCTAGGTAGCCCGTGACCTCGGCATCTGTAAGCGTTCGCTGGTAGTTGGTTGCTCTCAAGCGCAGGGTAATGGTCTTGGTCTGGGCATTTTCAGGCTGATACACACCAAGTGGCGTCAATGTAAGCCGTAGCTCGCGAGACTCAAGCTGGGCTAGCGCCGCCTGGGCGGTCGAAAACAGTTCGCCGTAAGGTACCGTGGGCGCCACACGTAAAGAAACATCCTGCGAAACAGAAGGAAAACGGCTAAGCGGCGCATAAGCAGCCCGTTTGTGAGTAGCAAGTTCTATATGCACCTCAAAACCCGCACTACTGGTCGGTAACTTAAAGGCTCTCTGAACAGACTGCTTAAACTCACCTACCACGCCCCAAATTTGACCATCTCGTACCAAAACTGCTGACCTATTTGGGTCGTATGGGGCCGTGAGCTGGGCGCCCCATTCATCACTTGTAAGATTGAAGTCTGCTAATTTTTGCAGACTATATAAGGTTGGGTCGACAATTTTCTCAAGGTATCGTTTAGCCAGATAGTACAGTGCGCCCTCGGGCGAAAGCTTGTCGAGCGCAGCTACAACACAACCAACATGCGTGTCTTCGTTTGGTACGTTTTGGTCAGCCGCGTCAAATTCGCCTTTAAAATGCGATTTACCAATCTCGAACAATGCAAAACTGCCATGACCCGCTTTTATGTTCATGTGCACCTTATCGAGCAAGCTCGGCGTAACGCTTAGACGATAATATTGCAGGTCGGGGCTAAGGGCGTTACTGAGTTTGTAGGCGTGGTCGGGGTTTTGGCCTGCCTGTTTCAAAACTTTTTCATGCACAAAACTGTAGGTCAACACTTCATTTGCGCCGGCTCCAGAGAGAATATCGCGTATGTTTCGCTTCATTTCTATGCTTTGGTTTTTAGGTGCGGGTTTCATGCTGCGCAAGGGAAGCTCACGCGGAAGCTTATCGAACCCATAGAGCCGCCCAACTTCCTCCACAATGTCTTCTGGCAGTTGGATGTCGGTGCGCCAAAATGGCACAGCCAGTTCATCAATTCTGCTGTCGATAACTTGCTGATCATCTACAAGATCAAACTCCACACACTGCAACATCTTTGCTATCTCGCTACCGCTCAGCCGCAGGCCCAGACGATCATTCACAAATTGAGTCTCTACCGTCATGACGGGCTGGCCACGAAGTTTACTGTGTAGATCAAACACATCGCTCGCCTGGTCGCCCCCAGCGGTATCGAAAACCGATTGCATGGCAAGCTGGAGGCACATAGGATTTTGCAGCGGCGACTGGCCTTTATTGAAACGAGTTACGGCATCGGTAAACAGCCCATGGCGCATACTGGTTTTACGTATAGTGTACATGTCGAAGGTAGCGCATTCGAGCACGATGTTTTTTGTAGCGGCCGAGACTTCGCTATTGCCGCCGCCCATTATGCCGCCCATACCGACTGGGCCTTCCCCATCAACAATAACGATGTCGTCTGGTGTTACGTCGTACGTTTTTCCATTAAGGAGGGGTAGTTTTTCACCTGGCTTACCCATACGCACACCCAGTGTTTGCCCGCGTAGTTTGTCGTAATCATATGCGTGAAGCGGCTGAGCCGTCAGTAACATAACGTAATTCGTAACATCTACAATGTTGTTAATAGGCTTGCTCCCGAGCGCCACTAGCGCGCACTGCAGCCAAAGAGGGCTCGGCTGAATACTAACACCCTTGATAGCTACTGCCATAAAACGCGGCACTTTTTCTTCGGCCTCATTGAATACGGTAAGTTGGAGCTGATCGGCAAGCTTGAACTCTGGCGCGCGTAGGTACCAATCGGGCGACTTAAATTCATGACCTAAAATCCCGGCAATCTCACGTGCTACTCCAAGTTGGCCGAAGCAGTCGGGCCTATGCGTAAACATTTTGTTTTCGATATCTATAATGGTGTCGTCTAGCCCAAATACCTCTGCAAAGTCTGCTCCAGGGACAATTTTTTGGTCCGTCGGTTTCCATTCTGCTGGATCAATTTCTAAAATGCCCTCGTGATTATCACCAATGGCCAGTTCGGCCGCGCTGGCGAGCATGCCGTTGCTTTCTATACCCCGAAGTTTGCGCACATCAAGTACAGAGGGGTCTTTATCGTAGCTAGCTGGTACAGTGCTGCCAGGTGGCAGCCAAGCTACAAACATACCCGCGCGGACATTTGGAGCACCACAAACAACTTGAATATAATTGGACGGTAGACGTTGGATGCTAGATGGCAATAGAGCATCGCCCGGGTCGATAGTGCAAACATGCAGGTGGTCACTATCTGGGTGCGGCTGGCACGTTACGACCTTGGCTATAACAATACCCTTGTATTTTGCGGCCAGGTCTATAACTTCCTCGACCCCACCAAGCTGCTGGTTTATCCGCTCCACCAGTTCCGTCACCGGTGGCAGCTCGAAGTCGATAAACTGTTTAATAGTATTCAGGCTAACTTTCATATGCAATTTTCTCCTGGCGACTTACTTTTAGGCGTGTTTTTGCTACATTAATAGTATCACCATGACGAGTTACCTTATCGTGTGCGTCCGATGAGTTTATACTCGTCTTTTTTATATAGCTAGCTTTTTCTAACTTCAAGCGTTTGCCCTTGTGGAAAACATCGGTCTGGACGCCCATAATCAGGTTTTGGCTGTCGATCAATGCGTAGACTATGGGCTTTTTCATACTGCCTCTGGCCACGGGTACGGCATGAGCTGCGAGATGGGGATTTGTTTTACGACGCCTTCTTCTTTGATAATCACCGTAACATCTATACCTGACTGAAGCCCGCTTTCGTATATCAGCTGCTTGCAGATATGACAGTTTGGCCCGGTGATGGCCACGATGTCTGTTTCACCGTGGATGGCTGCGTTCGCCAGAGCCGTTGCTTCAGAGTGCATAGTTAGTGTCTCTGTTGCAGACCTATATGAAACACCGGCGTAGACCGTGCCCGACCGCGTCAAACATGCGACCGCATAGCCGTCTCGTGCGGTTGGGTACGTGTGTGCGAAGGCTTTTTCTGCCGCTTGAAATAACGCGTCGCACTCTTCTGAAGCCAACTGGTAGGAACGCCCGTGTCGTTTCATCCTAAAACTGCTCCAAGAAATCCAGTTTGGCGCTTTCGAAATGGCGGATGTCTTCGATGCCGTTTTTCATCATGACCAAACGCTCGACACCGGCTCCCCAAGCGAATCCCGTGTAGACTGCGGGGTCGATATCGGCCGCCCGCAGCACATTAGGGTGAATCATACCGCAGCCAAGCAGCTCAATCCAACCAGATTGGCTACAAACCGAACAGCCCTGCTTTTTACAAAACGGACAGCTCAGGGCAAACTCGAAACTTGGTTCGGTGAACGGGAAATAATAGGGGTTGACCCGCACATCAAGCTTCTGGCCATAATACTCCTCGAGAAAAGTCTGTAGAGTGGCAATGAGCATGCCAGCATGCACGCCTTTACTTACGTAGACGCCCTCAAACTGGTAAAAGGTGTGTTCGTGGCGCGCGTCGAGATCTTCATTGCGAAAAACGCGGTCGGGCACGAGGGCGGCAATAGGCTCACCGCGCTCGAGATTATCAGCATACCTTCTCAGCACCCGATTTTGCATGGTACTGGTGTGGGCAGGGGCAATGAAAGGGTCGCCATTTGCATCAGTCTCAACTGTCATGAACGTGTCGTAGTCGTCACGGGCTGGGTGACCTTTGGGGAAGTTCAGGCTTTCGAACATGTGGTATTGGTCGTCTATCTCGCGGGATTCTTCGGCCACAAATCCCATTCGGCCAAAAATGTCGATAATACGAGCGATTTCTTGCGTAAGCGGGTGGGTACTGCCCTGCTCGTTTGGCAGTAAACTGGGGAGCGGCGCGTTGACGTCCATTGGTGCCGTCACATCGATCGGCGCTCGTGACTCGTGACTCGTGTCTCGTGACTCGTCTACCCTGGTTTGCAAGGCGTTTTTCAGCTCATTTAGCTCTTTACCGAAGGAAGCTTTCGCCTCATTTGGCAGGGTACGAATTTGCGCATACAGTGCACCTAGTTCCGGCGCCCGCAAAATAGCACTTTTATCTGCCAGCTTATCGAATGCTTCATCGAGTACTGTCGCAGCCGCTTTAATATCCTCGTGAGTGTATGTCATACGATAGTCAGTATAGCTCAGAACCGAAGCAAAATACCACTGTTTTATCGCTACACTAGCGCCTCAAAAAATTTGTGGTTTACAATAGGTCGGCTAAGTCGGCGTCAAGTGACGAACTGTCTAGCTGAGTGTCTACCGAACTGGTAGCCCCGCCCAGCGAAGAATCGATGGCAGTTAGATCTTTACTATCGCCCGCGGCCTGACTCGAAGAACCAGCGTTTGAAGTTGTTTTCACGCCATTTTCACTAGGTTGTCTTTGTAGCACCGTGTAGCCCGCAAAAACAATGACCCCTATAGCTAAAAGCACGCTGGCAAAAACGACAATATGAGATCCGCGTTGGTTAAGTTTGCGTGCCATTATTGGGTTGCCTCCTCGGTGGTAGTTTCTTGTGTAGCATGGGCGGCCGTACTTGCCCCCTTAAGGGCCGTTACAATATCGCGGAGCTTTGTTCGATACTCTTGCAGGCTCGTTCGGGCAGTTGAAAGAGCTGTCTTAAGAGTGGCTACCTGTTGGGCAGGATCGCCCGCAGTGCAGTCAAGTGTTGTGTTAAAGCTTTCAAGCGCTCGTACATTCGCCTCTGCAGCATCTCTTGCGGTTAAGGCTTTGCCAAGCAAAGATTCGTAGTCGGCAACCTGCAAATGCTTGGTGTTATAAAAATTCTCTATTTTTGTTTGCAATGCAACGAATGTGTCGTAGTGTTTGCGAGCATATTTTGCGTAGTTTTGGGCTTTAGTTTGAAAGCCTGCCTGGCGCTTTTCACACGATAACTTCTTTTGCTCGGCAGTTTTTGCTACCTTATTGGCGGCTCGCTCTTGCGAAACTAATGCCCGAGCCTTGTCTTTCGCCTCTTTTTTTGCCGATTCGGTAGCTTCTAGGATGGCTTCTGCCTTCGATTGGTGTTCTGCTGGCATTGTAGTCTTTTCGGTTGAATCTGTTGGTAAAGTTGTACTAGTAAGCGCGGCAGCAGGAACAGTTAAAAGCACACCCACCCCTGCAACTAACACCAGGCTTTTAAGCAAGTATTTCATATGCGTCATGTAAAATCCTTATGGTTATATTACTTTATAAATATAGCATAGAACCCAGACATCATCGCTCTTTATTCGCTTGGAGACAGCGCATAAATGGCGCTAAGGTCACGATATAAGCCTTCGTAGTCCAAGCCGTAACCAACCACAAATTCTGGACCAATATCGAACCCAACGTACACATCGGGGCCTAAGTTTTCGGCGGGTACTGCGAGCTTTTCGGGCTTGCGTAGCAGTGCGGCAATTGCGAACGAAGCTGGTTTTTGCTCTTTCAATTCGGCAATCAGCACGCTAAGCGTACGGCCCGTGTCGATAATGTCTTCTAGCACTAGCACGTGCTTACCCTCGACCGAATGAGTTAGGTCACTAATTTTCTCAACCTTGCCGCTAGAGTCTGTGCCATGGTAACTGGCTAGGTGCACCGTGTCGGAGGAAGTATGCTGAGCAAGTGTTTCGTTGGCCGCGGCAACCGCCAATCGCAGCGCCGAGGCAAAGTGTAGCGCTCCATTTAAAACGGTAACTGTATGAATGCTGCCAAGGCCCGCATAATGAGCCGCAATTTCAGCACCTAGGCTGGTTATCCGCTCTTGAATAGCCCGGGCACTCAACAACTCTCGTACAGCCATTTTTGTTTCACCCACCATAACGCCATCGTTTAAAATATTTGCCACAAATGCTCTCCTTAACTCTTAACTCTTAACTCTTAACTCTTAAAGCAGTATACTACTACACATGGGAAATTTTAGTTTTGATATTGTCAGCGAATACGATAAAGCCGAAATGAACAACGTGTTCGACCAAGCTTTGCGCGAAATCGCCAGCCGCTACGATTTTAAAGGTACGCCTGCCGAACTGGACTGGCTCGATGACAAAAAGGGGTTTAAGGTTGTAGGTAGCGGCGAATGGCAAATAGAAGCTATACTTGAAATTATTCGCAAAAAACTGGCGGCACGCGGCCAGAGTCAAAAAGTGCTCGACACCTCACGTGAACTGGTCGAATCAAACCTAAAAGCCACCAAAGAAGTGCCTTTCAAAGCAGGCCTCGACCAAGACAAGGCCAAAACCCTCACCAAACTCATCCGAGACACCTACCCAAAGGTTAAAACGCAAATTCAGGGCGATGCCGTGCGCGTTATGAGCAGCAGCAAAGACGACCTCCAAGCCGTTATGCAGCTTCTAAAAGCCAAAGAAGACCTCGACTTCCCCCTTGGCTTCACCAACTACCGCTAAGTTGCCTATTCAAAATCTGCAAAACCTCCCCCTGTTACAGGCCAGGCCTGTAGAAAGTTACGACCCTAGAGTGGGTTTTCGTTACAATCGATTCCATTCAAAAAAACTCTAAGTATCGGTCCTGGCTCTATCATAGCCGATACGGTCTCGCCTGTTCCCGGTAAGTATGGCACAACATGAAAGTCCGTTTCGTCCTCCACCCCTAGAGCGTACTTGTAGCAATTTATTTCACTCGACACCGTTGGGACATTGGGTGCAACTACGTACGCTGTTTTAATCTTCTGGCCAATGGCCGATAAATCACTTTTGGTACTGAACATTTTAACTGTGGCATCACTTAAACCATTGACTGATGGGGGGAAATGAGATAAAAATAACGTAGCTGATTCGGGCTGCTCTCCTTGGAACATTGCCGCAACAGCCAAACAACCTGCCAGGGCATGGGTTTCTAATAACGCAGGCTTTGTTGAATTATAGCTTAGTATTCTCGCCTCACGCATGCCAACCACAAGTCTATCGGAAGAGCTATGACCAGAATCTAAGGTATCAAACATATGTTAATTATAGCATAACTATAATGGAAAATCAAGGTTTTCGTACTCATCTACCACCTTTGCAACATAAACAGCAGACATCCTACACTGTAAGTTATCACAACTAAACAGAGAGGAGCCTGCTATGGCCTATAATCCTGGCATCTGAGCGAAAAGTAAAGCTTGCTTTGCCTTTTCCGAAGATGTGAAGGATTATATCTGGATATTCTATCAACCCTAACTTACCTAAAGCGAGAGCGATTGCTATGCAATTGCTGGTCCGAGACCGCCTACCACTGTGCGTGGTAGCTAATCGCTGTGACACCACCAGCTAACGTTTGGGCTGCAAGCCTACGGCCTCGGTGCCTTCCAGAGTGCTGCCAGCAATGCTCGGATGGCCGTAGCAAATCCACATACGGCAGCGCGTAAGGTCGAGCGACTCTTTCAAAACCAGGACTTAGCCGACCAGCTTGGCTTTGTCTTCGACAGTCTCAAACTTGTTCGTCCCACTAGCTACGTCAATGTTGACCACAGCGACATGAACGGGCTTACTGCTCTAGTTGGAGCAGTTCAAACACGGAACGGTCGAGCCATTCCGTGTTTCGTAGAAACCACCTACAGCGACCGTTTGAGCGCCCGAAAGGACGCTCCAGCACGGAAAACGAGCCCTCCGAACTACTCGAGCCAAGGAACGTACGTTCCGCTCATTCACTGGCCATACCATTGACGCATTGCAGGACTTCCATGACCACTTGGGTTTCTGGCCTCGTTTAGTATTTGACCGAGGATTCGGAAACGAATCTATCGTCGAGCACTTGAGTGCCGAGGGTGCCACTTTCTACATCCGAGTGAAGTCTGGAAGATATGTCGAGTTTGATGGGTGCAAAACCAAGGTAAAAATCCAAGACCTCAAACAAAAAGATCTGTTACAGGCCAGGCCTGTAGAAACTGTAGAAACAGCGGAAACCAATATTCAGTGTTGGCTCGTTCACTGCATCATATGCAGCAATAATTTCTGCCCATGCGCTAGAGCAATCAATCAAAAATGAGTGTCGGCATACGCAAATGCAGTTGCGCCCACCAAACAGATCAGTTGCTGTTCGTGAGTATACAAGTTGTGAGCACCCAACTCTATATCGGGCACATCGGTATAGTCCTTGCGGTCTGCCTCGATACTACAACTGCCCATGTCGTTTGTTTGCACCACCATTCCTGTGCTTCTCTGGGCCCGTGTGTATAGCAACTGACGCAACATACGATCACCAAATCCACTATGAGCAGGTAGCTGCCTAGCAAACTGTCGCATCTGCGTCGTCGCAAAAAAGGCTGCAGCCGCTGCATCAACTTCTGGCCACTGTAAGTGAACATTCATGTCATAGCGCCTGTCAGTAGATACTGGGTCGACCGACATTGCAACGGCGGACATACGTACATCTTGAGTGCTGGGCTGGCTGTACAAATATCCGTAGGCTTCGACAACTGTCTTGGCGCTGCCTACCTTGCGAGCTTGCAATACGTATCGTCGCATCGAGGCGAGCGTGTCGTCCTCTACAACAAATATACGCTGTTTTACTAAGTCATTGAGCACTTGTGCTGGGCGCTCCTGAGCTGTGATTGATGCAACTGTTTCAGTATCTACATCAAGCACAAGTTTTGTCACTGTTTTTAGTGGCAGCACATCAAAACGACTTGGCATCTAGTCGCACCTCATAATAGAGCTATTGTGTAGCTCTAGTCAAAAATAGTCAACTACGTTACTAGACCTTGTAGCACCGCAAGTATGAGATAGCGCCTATCATGTTTAATTCTAAACACATTAAATGATTGTTTAAGATTTAGGGTTTCTGAGTTTGTTCGTTGGTTTCTGGCTGTGGAGTTTCGGTTGAGGTAATTGAGGTATTCGGTGGCGATGGCATATATTCGCCGCGGCCTCGAGCGAAAATTTCTCCAATGGCTTTTTGAGCGTTCTTAAACATAGTAGCGGCCTCACTGGCAGATACGCATTCGGGTATGTTGGGCGCTCTGGGTTTAGGTGGCATATCTCGCCTATAGTACTACGCAAAAGTACTAATACAAAACATTTTTTAACATACTTGAAGCAGCTTGCGTCATGCTATTTGTGCAGGCGGGCGGAATCTGGTCTGTAGGTAATTGGCAGACACACGTTCTCGTAAGTGGCGTAAGTAATTACTTCATCACTTAAGTACGGCCAATCACTATACACATGCAGCTAGCCATGTCTGGTCGAATCTATGCTGGGTCGTGACTCGTAGGGCGCACATCGGGTATACTATAAAAAGCATGAGCGAAAATTTCGACACCGACCGACTTGAGGCAGAAGAAGTCTTAGACAAAACCGAGCTCGAAACCATCGATGTGCGATCGAAACTGCCTCTCGGCGAACAAGCCAAACAAATCCTAGCCGCAAACGACAGAGGCAAATACACCATCCCAGCCGAAGGCCTCTATCCACACCAGTGGTTGTGGGATAGCTGTTTTATCGCTATTGGGCTACGGCACGTTAACATTGAACGGGCCAAGCAAGAACTCCGCAGCCTCGTAAAAGCCCAGTGGTCAAATGGCATGGTGCCGAACACCATCTTTTCGAACGATGCGGCTTATCGGCGTGATCGCAATTTTTGGCGCAGTTGGGTCAACCCCTACTCGCCCGATGGTATTGCCACCAGCGGTATTACCCAGCCGCCCATGCTGGCTGAGGCAGTCTGGCAGGTGGGGCAAAAGCTGTCGCTAGCCGAACGCCGCAGTTGGTACAAAGAAATGCTGCCAAATATTATTACGTACCACGAGTGGCTGTACGCCGACCGCGACCCCCACGGCGAGGGCCTAGCACTCCAGCTTCACCCATGGGAAACAGGGCTCGATAATACCCCACCCTGGACACACGAGCTTCACGGACACCTTATGCCTGCCTGGATACGGTTTATTAGGTGGGCGCATTTAGACGGCTTAATTGGTTTTGTGCGGCGCGACCTCCACTACATTCCCGTTGGCCAACGGCTAACTACACTAGAAACTCTAAGCTATTTTGACGCACAACGTCGTTTGCGGCGCAAGGCCTACGACACCATGAAAATTCTAAACCACGGGCTTTTTAGCATCGAAGACCTGAGTTTTAACTGCATATTTATTAGGGGTAATTCGCGCCTACAAGAAATGGCCAAAACCATTCGACTTGAGCTGCCCGAACAATTGCTGCACAACATGAAAAAAAGCGAAGCGGCACTTGAGCAGCTTTATGACCAATACCGCAAAAATTATTATTCGCGCGATTTTATAACCCACAGACTACTTAAACAACCAAGTATTGCCGCGCTTATGCCGCTGTACGCAGGTACTATTTCGAAAGAACGAGCCCAGCACATAGTACGTCAGCTCGAGGACGAGCACAGTTTTGGGTCGACCTTCCCGGTGCCCAGCGTGCCGCTTGATAGCCCCGACTTCGACCCCGACCGTTACTGGCAAGGGCCCAGTTGGGTCAACACCAACTGGTTGATTATTCAGGGGTTGCGACAGATGGGTTACGCCGACCATGCCGATGCGCTAACCGAAACAACGCTCGAAATGGTCGCAAAAAGCGGCTTTGCCGAGTATTTTGACCCAACTACTGGCGAACCACTCGGCGCTCACAACTTTTCCTGGACAGCCGCCCTCGTCATCGACCTCCTGCACACCAAAAAATAGTTTTGTACCGAAGCAGTAACACGCTACACTTATGTTCATGATCGAACTTATACAGGCCTTTATTTTAGGCGTGGTCGAAGGTGTTACCGAGTTTTTGCCCATTAGTAGCACAGGGCATTTAATTGTGGCTGAAAAAGCAATTGGCTTTAAGGACAATCACGATTTATTTACGGTTGTTATTCAAGTGGCTGCCATTGCAGCCGTGGTTTGGTTTTACCGCCGAGATATACTTGCCAAAACGCTGGGGCTGTTTAAACACGATAAAGCTGCCCTAAACTTTTGGAAAATCATGGTGATTGGCACTATTCCTGCTGGGATATTTGGCCTGCTGCTCGACAAAAGTATGAATAGCATAACTACACCGCTGGTCGTGGCAATTATGCTTATTTTGGGCGGTATTGTGCTGTGGGTGGTTGACCGCAAGCCCGTTACTCGGCACGATGCCCCTGTACAGCTCGAGCACATTACCAATAAACAAGCTTTATTAATCGGTCTTGGGCAAGCGCTAGCCATTGTGCCTGGTGTGTCGCGGTCGGGAGCGACGATTGTGAGCGGCCTACTCGTAAAGCTCAACCGCCCCACCGCCACCGCTTTTGCCTTTTACTTAAGCATCCCTGTTATGGTGATGGCTAGTGGTTATAAAATGCTAAAATACCACGCTGAGATTGCAAATCTACCTGGCGGTTGGCCTGCACTGGCAGTTGGCCTGCTAGCAGCCTTTGTCACCGCCCTGCTTGCCGTTTCGTGGTTACTGCGGTACATTGCCAACCACAATTTTAAACCTTTTGCGTATTACCGAATTGCGGCTGGTGTCGTTATTTTGGCACTTTTGGGCTTGAACTGGTTATAAAGTTTCTTATTCCTCCATGGTGTAGTCGCGTAGCTTTTGACGCATTACAAACGCCAGGCCCGCCAGCGCCCGGGGTAACTTACGCCCTTTAAGTGTAACAACATGCAATTTTCGCTGAATTATGTAAGGTGTAGCATTTTTGAACAAAAGTTTAACTTCGCCGTTACGTAAACTATCTGCAACAAGCGACTCGGGTAGTGCCGCCACACCCCTGCCTTTTATAGCCATTGCGAGCATTATGTGTGGGCTGGTAGAATACAAAACTGGTTCAACGAGCACGTGGTCTCTGGCTAAGGCCCGCGCAATCACTGCGTACGTGGCGGAATGTGAAGCATAGCTTAAAAATGGCAATGCGTCACCGTCTAATAACTTTTTTTGCATAGAAGCCTGTTGGTCAGGAACACACACTAACACTAAGTTATCAGCGGTAACGGCTGCAACCTCTAAGCGATCGTCTTCTTCATCGTCTGCCACCACCACAGCAATGTCGAGCTCGCTGCGGCGCACGGCTTTGCGAAGCGCGGCAGAATTGAGCACATGAAGTCCTAGTTCGGTTTTAGATTCGAGCGTTTCAAGTAAGTTATCGTGCGTAGACAATAGTGCCGCTACGCTGTCTATCATGCCAATCCGCAGTGGCACCTTTGCCTGGGTGAGTGAAGCAATTTGTGCGCGTAAATTTTGCTCGACTCGGCGATGTTCTAAGGCCGCCATGTACACATGATTGCCGGCTTCTGTTAGGCTTAGGCCATGGCGACCACTACTCTCAATAAGCTTAACTCCCAAAGATTTTTCGAGCTTGCCGACTGCCACGCTTAAGGCTGGTTGCGAAATATGCAAAATATCGGCCGCCCGCGTAAAAGTACCTGCTTCAACAACTGCAATAAACTTACGAAGCGTGTCATCCATAATTATTTATTATACGATAAGTAATAATTATGTATTGGTTTTATACCATTCAAATATATACACTAGCAACTATATAAGGAGTATATATGACCAAGAAAACACCTATTAAAGTTGCTGTAGTCGGGGTAGGTAACTGTTTTTCATCGCTCTACCAGGGTTTTGAATATTACCGAGAGCACCTAGAAGATAACATTCCTGGCGTCATGTACGCCGACATTGGTGGGTATCGAACAAGTGATATTGAAGTTGTGGCGGCGTTTGATGTAGACGCACGTAAGGTTGGCAAGCCCGTTGGCGAGGCAATTTTTGCCAAACCAAACTGCGCGCGTGTATTTCAGGAAGACGTACCCGCAGGCCCCATCGTACACATGGGTCCCCCGCTTGACGGGGTGAGTGACTACATGCAGGAACAGCCCGAAGAATTTGGTTTTCGGGTTGCTAAAGTCAAACCAGTTGATGTTGTAAAAGTTTTAAAAGATTGCAAAGCCGACATTCTTATAAACTACTTGCCTGTCGGTTCGCAAGAAGCGACCGAGTTTTACGCCCAGTGCGCTATAGATGCAGGCGTAGCATTTCTAAACTGCATACCAGTCTTCATTGCCAGCGACCCAAAGTGGGAAAAGAAGTTTATAAAAGCAGGCCTGCCCATAATCGGCGACGACATGCGCTCGCAGATTGGTGCCAGTGTAGTTAGCCAAGTACTGCAAGAGCTCGCTTTTGACCGCGGGGCCGAAGTAGAGTTTCACCAGCAGCTCAACATTGGCGGCAACACCGACTTTAACAACATGATGGTGCAGTCGCGCCTGGCCAGTAAGAAAAAGTCAAAAGAAAACGTCATTCGTGCACAGAATGACCTGCGCGGCGTACCTGTGCCCGAACACAGCCTGTTTGCTGGCCCCAGCACGTTCCTGCCCTATCTAAAAGACAACAAAGTTGCCTACTTTAATATTCGTTTGAAAGGCTTCGGCGGCGCGCCTATTACCATAGACCTCAAGCTTTCTGTGCAAGATAGCGAAAACAGTGCCGGCGTGGTGATAGACGCCATTCGCTATCTAAAAGTCGCCCGCGAGCTCGGTGTTGTCGGCGCCCTTCGCGGCCCCAGTGCCTGGACCCAAAAAACCCCACCCGAACAAATGATGTACACCGACGCCAAAGCCGAATGCGAAGCGCTCGCGCGACGAAAACTGAGCGTTGGGGTGAAAAAGCAGGTGCGGAAGTAGGGGATTTTTCAAAATTCAATTCACAAGCTTCAGAAAATTTTCAAATAACAGGCATCAAATACGCGGCCGCAGACCGCAAGAAGACCATCGCGGTAGCGATATAATTAGTGGGGACCATGCGAAGGCTCCTGGCTCAGATGTTGTCGGGTTTTACAACTTCCGTCAGGCGGCAAAACTTGTTTGAACGGAAGACAGGTTGCCGGTGGCAAACTGTCTGGAGTGAGTTGTTTTGTCGGTTGTAAAAACGAACAACATCTGACCAAGAGCTGTAGCCCTGGCCGAGGTTTTTTGCTTTCTTTTTGTCCGGCACAAAAAGAAAGTCGCCTGCGGGGCGAGACCCGCGTGACAGGTGATAGCGTTACGTGTCCACGCTTGGTTTATCGAGCAGCAAAGGTTCAACCGCCGAGGTAGTGTCAGCAATCTTTACCACATCATGGTCCATACGAGCGAGTGATTTGTGGGCGGCATTGTAGTGGTTTACGGTGGTGCCGAGCGCGTTACCGAGCTTTTGCATATAACTATCGTGAGCCGCAATGTGCTTACCAAGTTCGCCAACCCGTTTCTGAATATCTTTGGCCTGCTCCTCTATTTGTAAGCTTTTGAGCCCTTGCATAACTGTTTGCAAATAGGCGAGTAGCGTTGTGGGGCTTACGATTATTACTTTTTTATCTATGAAAGCGTATTCAATAAGATCGCGCGAATTCGTACCTGTTGCGCCCACGTTGTTGATGAGTAGGTCGTAGTAAATTGCCTCACTCGGAATGAACATAAAAGCGTAATCCAGAGTGTTTTCGCTAGGGCGAATGTACTTGGCGGTTTCGTCAATACGGAGTTTTAGGTCGGCTTTAAATGTTTTGGCTATAAGGTCGCGCTGGGTTTTGTCTTTTTCCTCAATTAGTCGGTTGTAGTTCTCTAGGCTAAATTTGCTGTCGATTGGCAACAACCGACCTTTGTCGAGCTTTATTACTGCGTCTACTATTTCGCCGTCTTTAAATTTGTACTGCATTTCGTAAATGTGCGGCGCCAAAACGTTTCCAAGCACATTGTCTAGGTAGTATTCACCCAGTCCTCCGCGCTGCTTCGGGTTTTGTAGAACATTTTGAAGAGTCTTCAGCTCATCAGCTACATCGACAACACGCTTATTTGACTCTTTGAGCTCCGTGAGATTTCGAGTAATTTCGGAAATGATTTTGTTCGTCGTATCGCTTTGCTTTTGCATTGCCCCGAACATGGTTGCCTGGGACTTATCAAGGCGATCTGATACCTGTGATTGCATGGTATCTTTCAGCTTGGTAATATCCTCGCTCAGCCCACGCAAATCTTCCTTGAGCAGTAGTGCGGTTTCAGTAGTAGGTTTTTGTTGCCGCAATAAGAGTACCGCCACCACAATAGACAACACTACAATGACACCGAGTAAAATTACCACCGCGCTCATGCCTATAGTGTAGCACGCCGCAAATTGATTCTACTGACCCCTTACGCAAGCTGGGTCACAAAATACATGAGGGTCGCGCCTAAAACTGTTAAGCCTATGGTGCGGTACGAGGAACGCTTGCTGTGGGCTTCGGGCAGGATTTCGGAGGCGGCAATGTACAGCAAAAAGCCCGCGAAAAATGCCAAGAAATACAGTGTCAGCGTCTCGCTCGGTTTCATGAGGTAGCTCAGTAGCACACCGACCACGGGTGCAAGCGCATCAACTACCAACATACGAATGGCGTTAGTCCGATGATTTTTGTGCATGAGCATAAGGTTGACTGTATTCATACCGTCCGAAAAACTGTGCGCCACTACCGCAATGGCTACAGCCACACCCACCATGGAATTGGTCTGAAAAGCCAGGCCTATTCCAATACCATCGAGCAGACTGTGCCCCGCCAGGGCCAAGGCACTGGCTCGACCAACGTGCGGATGGTGATGTGCGCCGTACTGCGACTCGTCATTATGTGAAATCAAAATTGTTTTTTCGATGATATGAAAAGCCAGAAACCCTGTCATAAGCGCAACCATCGCCAAACGTATATGGTGTGTTCCTTGACTGAGTTCAGCAATTTCGGGTAACAGGCCAAAAACGACCACTCCCATTACAATCCCTGCCGTAAGTCCCAGCAAGCGGTACAGTTGCTTTTGATTTTTAAGCGCCACCATGCCGCCCGTAAGCGACGCGGTAAAGGCTGTTAAAGCTAAAATTATCGGTATCATTTTGTATTTACCCTTCAGACAGAATGTAATTATGCCTTCAGTATGAAACGACTACGTGGTTTTTTGCAAAACTGTCGCAATTTGTGACATAATTGCAGCATGACCGCCCAACACATTTTCGAAAAAGCCCTCGCCGACAACCAACAAAGCCTCACCAAACCCCGACAAAGGGTCTTTAACGCCCTGCAACACCATACTAGCCTGACCATGCCTGAACTAACCGATGCATGTCAGGATGTTGATCGTGCAAGCGTGTACCGCACGGTAACTTTGTTTGAGAAGCTCGGCATCGTTATTCGTATACCAACGGGTTGGAAATACCGACTCGAACTGGGCGAAGCCTTTCATGAACACCACCACCATGCCACCTGCGACCGTTGCGGTGCCAGCATCGCCCTGCCCGAGGACGCCACGCTCGAGCAGCAACTTCATGCCCTAGCTTTACGCCGACGTTTTACACTTCATAACCATCAAATTGAGCTGACTGGTTTATGTGAAGCTTGTGCTGCTACGGCCGAAGCGTAATCCAGTAGCGCCGTTTTACGCTCTCGCCGTCCCGAACCTCGTTTTCAAGCACACCACCATTCGCTTGTATAACGCCCGCAGAGGCACTATTTCGTGCATCGCAAGTTACCAGTACCTTTTCAAGATGAAGCGATTCGCAAAATGCAAGCGCAACCCGAAGAAGCTCGGTGCCGTAGCCTTTGCCACGATATTCTGGCCCGATACTATAGCCAACATGCCCACCAACTGCTAATAAATGCTCGTTAAGCTCATGGCGAATATTCACAATGCCAATCATTTGCCTATCTTCAGCTCGCCGTACCAAGAATGTTGTAGAGAGCACTTTGCCTGGTGGCAGCGTTTCGGTATTTTGATAGGCTTTTAGCATTTCAAGCCACTGTTCGTAAGAAGGTGCTTTCTCGAGCCCAGACGCTCCAGGTATGTTCGTAATGTAGCTGGGCGCTTCAAACGTTTCTCGAAACTCCCAAACGTCTTGCTTGGACTCTATAGTCGGGATTTCAAAATAAACTCTGCTCATTTTTATATTTTAGCATTTTAAAAAGGCCGGAAGTTTCGGCCTTTTTCGTGGAAAATCATGTTTCCATAAAAAACTATAGGCCTTTCTAGGCACAATGTATGTGACTAAAATTACTGACACGGCACAAAGGCATTTTTTACATCATTACCTACACAGCCTTCTTAACACCCATGTAAATTATTGACGCTATAGCGTCAATAATTTACATGGAAACACTCGGGCGGCACGAGTAGAGGCTTGGGTATACGCTGAGTAAGGGGGGTTGTGTTGGCTTGGGTCGTACGCGTATGCTATGGTCTATGAGTTTTGATACTTTTTGGCACGGCACGCTTGGGCGACCCTACCGCTTGCACGTACGATATACGGGCGATCCCACAAAACAAACAATTGTGCTTTTGCACGGCATAGCCGCTAGCGGCGAAGACTGGAATAAGGTGCTGCCATATTTAGACCCAAACTATTTTTGCATCACTATTGACCTGCTTGGTTTTGGTAAGTCCCCCAAACCAGCATGGCTTGGCTACACGGTAGAAGACCACATAAAATCTTTGCACCGCACCATAAGGTCGCTCAACATTTCTGAACCCTATATACTGATGGGCCATTCGCTGGGGTCACTGCTGGCCGTACGATACGCCCGTCAGCACCCTAAAAATATCGAAAAATTACTGTTACTAAGCCCGCCGATATATCCATCGCTCGAAAGTATAACCTCTCGTTCTGCCAAGCGCCTGACAGGCCTGTTGCTTACCATTTACAAATTTTTACGGGGCAAAAAAATGACACCCGAAACATTCAAACGCCTGAGCTATATTGCGCCACTGCCAAAAAGTGTCATTACCCAGCCAGACATTTGGGTTCCTTTTATGCGCACCTTGCAGCAGTGTATCGAAAAACAAACCGTGCTTGAAGACGTGCTGGCTACCACCATTCCAATCGATATTTGCTACGGCACCCTTGACCAAGTTGTTATAAACGCTAACGTGGAACTGCTAAAAAACCAATCGAATGTTACGCTGCATGAGTTCATGAACACCCACGACCTAACCGGTCGCTACGGCAAACTCCTTGCAAGAATCCTGACGCCACAATCTATGCCGAAAAACTAAGCTCAAACTCCGCCGTTTCGGGGTCAAGGTCGGGAATAGCTTTGAGCAGCCTATGCATGGCCGTTCTTGTAGAGATTGCAGGATTTCCATTGACACGAACAACGAGTTCAGTAAAGCCGACTTTAGATGTATTGTCGCGAACGTCAGAGACATTTTCATATACCACAAACTCATCTCCTGGTGCTGAATGCATATTATCTGCCACAGCACCATCAAACTCATAGGTAGCCATGTTGTTACGTACTATAATTCGAAGCTGCTGCCCAACACGTGCCCTCCGTAGAGGTGTCATATCAAATGTTTCGAGTTTGATATTACCAAAACGGTCAGCAAAAGCAAGTCGCGACTTCAACTGTGGATGCTGGGGGATTACCATGGGGTGCTCACCAGACTCCTTCGCTTTAAGCAGTGCTTCGATACTTGGATATTCGAATACCCGCTCCAAATGATTCGGGTATTGGCGACTAGTGGCAACATGTGACGAACGGAACTGTTCATAATCGCCATTGAATTCCGGATGGCCCTTTGTAGGAATCCTGTACAGCGCTCGCAAGCGATTACGCGCTTCGAGTGATGCCAAAAAACTAAGTGGGGTCACACAAATCTCCAAGCCAAAGTCAGTGACGGCCAAATGAAAATCCTCGCCATTCATACCATCTACTGTATGGGCGTCGTCTCGATACGCTTGATTTGCCACAACGACAACAGCACCAAGCGCCCTATTTCTGAACGATACAGCATCACAGTGCACATTACCAGCCTGCTCTAGCTTATCGGCACGTTCCTGCTGTCCTCTAACCAAATCATCCACCAATACTAAATAGTATGGCACCATCCACGAATGTTCAGCAATATTATACTTACTATCGTTCAGCCCCTTGTTCCTGGCATCTGTTGTAAGTCCTGCGTCGAAGTCAGTATATGGCCACCATTTCGCTGTGTCGGGAGGCACAGTCCTTGGAAAGACATCACTAAAATATATTTCAGCTTCGTTCGGTCGCGCAAAAAGTTGCCCGAAACCTTCTGACACACTTACCTGGGATGGCATATTAACTCCTTACATTTTCACCGCATTGCTATTTCGGCTAGTATAGCACACTATGAACTGTTCGATGCCGCGAATTAGTGTAGGAGCATAGCTCAGGCACTGTAGTCTACCTACAGCCCACCTTATGCTTGTGTACGGCGAGCTTCCTCGGCAATAACAACATTAATGATGGTTAATAGCGCAAGGTTAAATATAAAACTTGGCATGGCGCCAAACTGCACGCGGCTAAACATAAAAAATTCGGTCAGCAGCAAATTGAGCAAAGTGGCGCGGCGAAACCATTCAAAAGCCCGCAGGCGAGAGCGCCGCAACCAACGTACTCCAAACAGCACAAACACAGCCGCAATGACCGATGAAAACAACTGCCCCATTACCAAACTATGGCCGTAGTCGGAGCGCCCCGCAAAAAAGTCTTTGGCTTGGTCGATGTTGTTATACACCGTAGCCAGCACTGCCACCATAAAGAACAAGCTTTGCGCCACAAAAAAAACCCGAACAATCACCCGCGAACTACGCGCCTGCCACATGCGCTCGTACCACTCCGAAATCGCCTTTCGCCAGCGAGTAATTAGCTTTGACTGCGCAGGTGGCACTACGGGCACTTCATATAGAAGTGCGTGTAGCCGCTGAGTCAGTACATCGGACTGGCGAGCATGCGACAAAAGTTGGCGGGCGGCCGAGCGCTCGTGTCGGTCCATGTCGTGGTGAATTGCTTCTTCGAGACTCCTGAGGGCATTGAGCTGGTATTCTTCGCTTGTTAATTTCTGCTCACGGGTCAGAAAGGTTGTGGTAATGTACAACACTACAAAAATTGCGTAAATGATTCCAACCGAAGGCCGAAAGAAGTAATCATTATCCCGAGTAATAAACTTACCTATTTCGTCTATAAACACACCAAACCCAACCCCGCCTAGCAAAGCTACCATACGCTGAATACGATTACCCAAGAAAGCAAAATTAAGCACAAAAGCTGTCACCATAAGAACCCCGCCCCATAACATGTGTGCTATGTGGTATTTTTCGCCACCAATACTAGGGTAACCCATAACCGAAAGATAGAAGCGCAGTAGCACAATGCTGCTGGCGGCCGAAATAATAAAAATGTCTAAGTATTCGCGGGCTGCAATGTTTCTGATTAAAAGCGGGCGGTTCATGCTTACCAGTATAGCGTAATTGAGCTTTAGGCAGGCCGACTGGTGCGAAGCCCTGGCTGCGTTGGACGTGGCACAACACTACTACAGCACGAGCTTCGCACTTTGAGCTTAGGTGCATTTTCTCCTCGAAGCACACAAGGAGTCGTACTTATGGTACGGCGACTGAGTACTGGAAAGGAAAAATGCGCATAAGCCAAAGAGGTTGGCGGTGCGGCCAGCTCGGCTGGACGGCAGGCCGACTGATGCGAAGCTCGTGCGGAGTTGCCAAAGTCATAAGCATCATGCGAGAATATACAGTAATGGAATCAACAATTTTTTTGCAACTTGCGGCCGTGCTAGCGACCGCAGCGGCTGTTTCAATTATTATGCGTGTTTTACGCCAGCCACTCATCATTGGGTATATGCTTTCGGGGATTATCTGCGGGCCATCGCTATTAAACCTCATTCACGACCACACCGCATTTCAATCTTTTAGTCAGATTGGGATTGCTTTGCTGCTGTTCATTGTTGGGCTTGGCCTAAATGTAAGTGTCATAAAAAGTACCGGTAAACCGGTGTTTCTTGTATTTTTGTTGAACGTTATTTTAGTTGGTTCGGTTAGTTTTGGGATGGGCAACGTTTTTGGATTGCCACAAACAGAAGCTGTATTGCTGGCTGTTGGCATGCTGTTTAGTAGCACAATTGTTGTGGTTAAAAACCTTGTCGACAAGCGTGAACAACACCGACTGTATGGGCAAATTGCAATCGGAATTTTACTTGTCGAAGACCTTGCGGCAACCTTTAGCTTAGTTTTTTTGGCTGCAGCAAAAGGTGGCGGTGGTGGCGCCGAACAGATATTCGAACTTATCGGTAAAGGCTTATTGCTTGGTGGCGCCATGACATTCTTTGGCTGGTTTGTGATGTCGCGTTTAGTTAAGTTCTTCGCTGGCAATCAAGAATTTTTGTTTACCTTTGCGCTCGCATGGGCATTCAGCGTGGCTGCCGTGTTCGACATTGCAGGGTTTTCACTGGAGGTAGGCGCGCTAGCGGCCGGTGTTACATTGGCTTCACTGCCATATGCACAAGAAATCAGCTCACGCCTAAAACCACTTCGTGACTTCTTTTTACTGCTGTTCTTTATCAGCCTTGGAAGCACGTTAACACTCGCTGGCATAACAGACGCACTCTTACCTGCCCTAGCACTCGCGGCTATTGCGCTTATGGTTAAACCCTTTAGCGTTTCGGCTGGGCTAGGCTTGCTTGGGTTTACAAAAGAAACCGGCTTTAAAGTTGCAGCACACTTATCTCAAACAAGTGAGTTTTCGGTCATACTTATTTCTATTGCCGCAGCCGAGGGGCTGGCAAGCACAAAAACACTCAATGTTCTTACGCTTGCAATGTTCATTACTATTGCCGTTTCGAGCTATCTTATGAAGTACGATGACAAAATTTTCCGGCGCTTTTCTACGTTCCTTGGTTTGTTCGAGCGCAACATACTCCATAACGACCACGGCAAAAAACCCGATTACAAGCTTGTTTTGTTTGGGTACCATCGTGGCGGACATGAATTCGTAAGCACCTTCCGCGACATGAAAAAGAAGTACATTGTTGTCGACTACAACCCAGAGGTCATCGAGACCCTAGAACGACAACACATTACTCATGTGTACGGCGACGCAACAGATTATGGTTTACTCGAAGAACTTGGTATTGGCAAAGCAGAAATGATCGTAAGCATATTGCCTGGCCACACAACAAACCGCGAACTACTCAAGTACTATATGCAGCAAAACCCCAAGGGTATATTTATTTGCCACGCTAAAGATTACGATACCGCGGCAGACCTGTATGAACACGGTGCATCGTACGTTATGCTCCCGCATTATATCGGCAGCGAAAAAATGAGTGCCTTTATTCGTAAAAACGGCAGCGATAAATCAGCGTTCGACAACTACCGCAAAAAACACATCATCACCCTCGGCAAAGCCGCTATTGCCTAGTCAATTCCGCGCAATAAACTGCTGTACCCGGTAGAGCGATACCCACCCTGGCTAGAGCTAGAAGACTGGCTTGTGTACTGACTACAGAAGTATGCTCGGCCTCAGGAACATCGCGATCCCCAAATGTCGCCATAAGAACTAAACCCGAACCATCCATTAAACGCCCGAAAGCATCAGCCTCTTCATCTCGTGGCTCCATCACATTAGCACCGAGAGCAACCGCGCCCGCAGCCTGACGAATGGCCGTTATAAGCCTTCTATTGATTGGGCGAAATGCTTCTGCGGTTGCAGTATAGGCAGCGCGAGCATCAGGGTTGCCGTTTGAGGCTGCCGTTATGAGCGCAAAATAATCTCTAGCGCCTTGCCTCTGACTGTTTTCTGCCGGATACGCACCTGCCAGCTCACTTTTATTAAAGGCGTACAATTCTTTGCAGATTTCCTGTAAGCTTATTCCTGGCTGTCGACTGGCAGAAATGATTTTTGCTGCAGCTATGTCAGCGCGATTCACATCAAGCTCTGAGGGGCTAAAAATTTCAAACTTTTTACTCATATCAGCTCCTTTTTGGATTACGTTTTATCATTAATACCACACTTTTTTTATACTACAAGAAGGACTGGGGTTTGGTATACTGTAACTAGTACGAAGCCCGTGGAATCGGAAAGGACAAGCGGGGATGTGGCACTCAGTATAAACGTAAATCCATAAGTAGGAGTGTTTGCTGCATGCCAAAAACGAAAAATTATAGATATTATGACCTCGCGGTGGCGGCCAGCGTGGCGACACTCATTATTTCTAACTTGGGTGCTATGAAGCTGATTGCCATAGGGCCGATTATTGCTGATGGCGGCGCCCTGCTCTTCCCGCTGGCGTACATACTTGGTGATGTTATGACCGAGGTGTATGGTTACAAACACACCCGCCGCGCTATATGGGTTAGCTTTTTCTGGCTTCTGCTGATGATACTTGTGCTTACGGCAGTGCAAGCGATTCCTTCTGTGCAGGGTGCGCCAAATGTGAAAGAATTTAACATTGTTTTTGGGTTTGTGCCGCGTATAGTGGCCGCCAGCCTGGTAGCCTATTTGGTGGGCGAATTTATAAACTCATTTGTGCTCGCTAAAATGAAGGTTAAAAGTAAGGGCAAGCACATGTGGCAGCGCCTGCTAGCC